>NZ_CP059186.1:426288-632481 GCF_014251335.1 Blattabacterium cuenoti
TTTCATTATCTATTACTGTTTTATATATTAATCCAGATGTGACATTATTTTCTTTTGTTGTAGGTTGATTTAAAAATCGTTCATAATGTCCTAAATCTAAATCTGTTTCTGCTCCATCTTTAGTGACAAAACACTCTCCATGTTCATAAGGATTCAAAGTCCCTGGATCTATATTAAAATAAGGATCCAATTTTAATATAGAAACCTTATATCCTCTAGCTTTTAATAACATACCCAATGAAGCCGAAACAATTCCTTTACCTAAAGAAGAGGTAACTCCCCCCGTAACAAAAATATATTTTGTTTCCATCAAAATAAAAATAAAACAACCAAATTCAATTATTTTTAATTCTTGTAAGAATTAATAAGAACTCCATTCTATTATATATATATCTATTTAATATTTTAAAAATTTAAAAGAGAAATTATCATTCAAAAAATGAGAATTTATGATTTTTTTTTTATATTTACCAAACTTGGAGCAAGTCCTACACAATCAGCTCCCTATAACTCCTCCAGGGTGGGAACACAGCAAAGGTAATCAGGTAGTAGCGGTGTGATGTAGTAAAGCTTGCTCCTTATTTTTAAATAGATGGGAATTTAGTTTATCTCTTATGGAAGATTTGTTAAAATGTAATTTCTGTGGAAAAAATAAAAATGATATCACTTTTCTCATATCAGGAATAAATGGACATATTTGTAACTTATGTATAGAAAAAACTTATTCTATAATTCACAAGAAATTATTGGTTAAACACAAGAATAATAATGGATTTTTAAAAAAAATAAAAAAACCTAAAGAAATAAAATCTTTTCTAGATAAATATGTTGTAGGACAAAATGAAGCAAAAAAAATTATATCTGTTGCAGTTTATAATCATTACAAACGGATTCAAAAAAAAAATGAAAATAAAGATTCTAAAAACATAGAAATAGAGAAATCTAATGTATTATTGATTGGAAAAACAGGAACAGGAAAAACTTTATTAGCAAAAAGCATATCAAAACTTTTGGAAGTTCCTTTTGCTATAGCTGATGCTACATCTTTAACTGAAGCAGGATATGTAGGGGAAGATGTAGAATCTATTTTAACTAAACTATTACAATCTGTTAATTATGATGTAGATTCTGCTGAAAAAGGAATCATTTTTTTAGATGAAATAGATAAAATTTCTAGAAAAAGTAATAACCCTTCTATTACTAGAGACGTATCTGGTGAAGGGGTCCAACAAGCATTACTCAAAATATTGGAAGGATCCGTAATCAATGTTCCACCACAAGGAGGAAGAAAACATCCAGATCAAAAAATGATACAAATAAATACTGAAAATATATTATTTATAGCTGGAGGGACCTTTGATGGTATAGAAAAAATTATTTCAAACAGAATAGAAGAAATGTCTATAGGTTTTAAAACTCAAGAAAAAAGAAAAAAAAATAATGAAAAAAATTATCTAAAAAATATTCTTACTGAAGATTTAAAAAAATTTGGATTAATACCTGAAATTATAGGAAGATTTCCTATTGTTAGTTATTTAAATCCATTGAACAAAAATATGTTAAAAAAAATTTTGGTAGAACCAAAAAATGCTTTAATAAAACAATATCAAAAATTATTTGATATGGATCATGTTTCTTTAAATATTACTGACGAAGCATTAAATATCATAGTAGATAAAACCTTTCAATTAGGTATAGGGGCCAGGGGGTTAAGAACTTTTTGTGAAAAAATATTCTTAGATTATATGTTTGATATAGATAATATCCAATCAACATTAAATATAGATCAAGATATTGTAAAACAAAAATTATCTTACTCTTAATCATTCTCTAGTTTCTAATCTAATCAGATTCCATAATTTTTCTATCAATTCTGATAATCCTTCTTTTGTAAAAGAGGAAATAAAAATAATATTTTCTTTTAATTTAAAAAAACATTCTTTTATTTTTTTTTTATTCTCATCATTGATCAAATCCGATTTAGATATTGATAATAAACGTTTTTTATTTAAAAGATTAGAATTGAATTTTTTCAATTCATTTAACAAAATAAAATATTCTTTTTTTTTATCTTTTGTGTCTGAAGAAATTAAAAATAATAAAACTGAATTCCGTTCTACATGTCTTAAAAAATAATGTCCTAAACCTTTACCCTCAGAAGCTTTTTCAATAATTCCAGGTATATCAGCTGCTAAAAAAGAATTAAAATCAACATCTACCACACCTATATGTGGAATTTTAGTTGTAAAAGGAAAATTTCCTATTTTAGGTTTCGCTTTTGTAATTACAGAAAGTAAAGTAGATTTTCCAGTATTAGGAAAACCTATAAATCCTACATCAGCTAAAATTTTCAATTCTAAAAAAATCCAATTTCCTTTTGTCTTAATTCCAGGTTGTGCATAACAAGGAGATTGATAAATTGAATTTTTAAAAAAAGTATTCCCCTTACCTCCTTTTCCACCTTTAAATAAAATTTCTTTCTGAAAATTTTTGGTTATTTCCATTATTATATTTTTTTTTTCATCTTTTACTACAGTTCCTATAGGGACTTCTATTAATAAGTCCTTTCCATTTGAACCTGTTATGTTATTTCCTTTTCCCGGCAATCCTGACTTAGCTATCCAATGTTTATTATATCTTAAATGTAAAAAGGTATGAAGCTGTGAATTTCCTTGAAGAATAATATCTCCTCCTTTTCCTCCTGTCCCCCCATCAGGCCCACCTCTACTTACATATCTATCTCTATAAAAATGAATACATCCAGCTCCTCCATCTCCACTTTTGCAATAAATTTTTATAAAGTCTACAAAACAATTTTTCATTAATTTGAATATAATAAATTCATGATTTTTTCTTCTATAAAAACAGAAATTTTTTCTACAGAGAAAGAAGCATTTAATTTTATTATACTATTTTCCCATTTATGATTATTCCATATTAGAGAAGTTTCTTTATCATATTCTTTTATTCTTCTTTTAACTGTAATAATATCCGTATCATCATCACGATGACTTATTTTTCCTCTTTTTAATAATCTATTTATTATCATATTTTTTTGAATAAAAAAATAGAAAATTATATTGATTTTCCCCAAACAAAATTTTGTTAGGATTTTTTCTAAAGAAAAAATCTGATTTTTTGTTCTAGGATACCCGTCATAGATAATTCCTTTAGCCTTAAAATGTTTTTGAATTTCTATGTTTAACATGTTTGTAGTAATCATATCAGGAACTAATATTCCTTTGTTTATATAAAAACTAGCTATTTTTCCTAAATTAGTTTTTCTTTTCATATGATCTCTGAATATCATTCCAGTAGATAGGTGAATGAGACCAAATTTATTTGATATGATTTTAGCTTGAGTTCCTTTTCCACAACCCGGTGGGCCAAACAATATAATATGTATCATAACATAAAACAATAAAAATTATGAATTTCATATAAAGAAAACACAATAGCAGTAGATATAGATCTATCCGGACTAATTCAGTACACAACAAAATAATATATGTGTGGAAATATAGATAAGTGTATTTCTTAATTGATAAATTTATTTATAAATGAATAGCTTTACCATAAGCGTTAGCTATAGATTCTATAATTGATTCACTTAATGAAGGATGAGGATGGATGCTACTCAAAATCTCATAGCTAGTTGCTTCTAATTTTCTAGCAACTACTACTTCTGAAATTAAATCTGTCACATGATTTCCTATCATATGGCATCCTAACCATTCATCATATTTATCGTCAAAAATTACTTTTACAAAACCATCAGTATTCTCATCAGAAATAGACCTACCTAAAGCGCTAAAAGGAAATTTCCCTATTTTTATTTGAAATCCTTTTTCTTTCGATTCTTTTTCTGTGTAACCTGTTGAAGCTATTTCAGGAAATGAATAAACACATTTCGGAACATTATTATAATCTATTTTTTGACAATTTAAACCTTTTATATTTTCAATGCAATTTATTGCCTCATGCGATGCAACATGAGCTAAAGAATGAGTCTTAATAACATCTCCAATAGCATAATATCCATCTATATTCGTTCGATAATTTCCATCTACAACTATAGATCCTTTTTCTGTTTGAATTCCTATTTCTTCCAATCCAATATATTTAATATTGGGAACAACACCTATAGCGTATAGGACCGTATCTGCTTTTAAAACAATATTTTCTAATGATGTTGTTTTAATATCAACAATGATTTCATCATTATTATAAGTAATTTGATTTATACTGGAAGATACATAATTCTTAATTCCTATTTTATCGAAAGAATATTTTAAATAATCAGATATATCATCATCTCCATTAGGAAATAATTTGGGACATATTTCTATGATAGTAACTTTCGTCCCCATAGAATGATAAAAATAAGCAAATTCCAATCCTATAGACCCAGAACCTATAATTATCATTTTTTTTGGTAATGAAGATAAGGATAGAGCCTCTTTATATGTTATAATTTTTTTTCTGTTATATTGAAATTTTGGATCTACTTTAGGAATTGCACCAGTAGCAATAATAATATGTGAAGCAGAATATTCTGCTATGCTTTTTTCATTTTTAAAAATTTCTATTTTTTTCTTTTTTTTTAAACGTGCATTTCCATAAACAACATGAATTCCATTTTTTTTCATTAAAAATGAAACTCCTTTTTTTATTTGATCAACGATTCTTCTACTTTTAGAAATAATCCTAGGATAATCTATTTCAAGATCTTTATTTTTTATACCAAATAATTCACCATTTTTTTTTATAGATTGTAAAATTTTTACGCTATTCAAAAGTGATTTAGTAGGAATACAGCCCCAATTTAAGCATACTCCTCCAATAGATTCTTTTTCCACTACAGCTGTTTTCATTCCAAGTTGTGCTGCGCGTATGGAAGCTACATAACCTCCAGGTCCACTTCCTAAAACAATAACATCAAAATGCATAATCACAATATAAATAAAACATTTTAAATAAATTTACGAATTTTTAGATTTAATATTAAATTATAAAAAAACAATAAAATTTCTATTTTTTACTGAAAATATTATAAATTTGTTTATTATGAAATTTTTTATAGATACAGCTAACTTAAAAGAAATTGATGAGGCAAGATCATTGGGTATCTTAGATGGGGTTACAACAAATCCATCTTTGATATCAAAAGAATCTGTTTCCAATCAAAAAGAAATTCATAAACATTATATATCTATATGCAAACGTTTAGAAAATGACGAAAATATAAGCGCAGAAGTTATCAGCAGCGATTATGATGATATGATTCAAGAAGGAGAAAAACTTTCTCTTCTACATCCAAGAATTGTAGTGAAAGTCCCCATAACAAAAAATGGGATCAAAGCTATTAAACATTTTTCTAACAAAAAAATTAAAACCAATTGTACTCTTGTTTTTTCTACAGGACAAGCTCTTCTAGCGGCAAAAGCTGGCGCTAATTATGTTTCTCCGTTTATAGGGAGATTAGATGATATATCTCATAACGGATTAGGCTTAATAAGAGAAATAAAAAATGTATATGAAAACTATCACTTCAAAACAAAGATATTAGGAGCTTCCATTCGACATCCTTTACATATCATAGAATGTTCTAAAATTGGAATACATGCAGTTACTTCTCCTATAAGTGTAGTTTATTCTTTATTGAACCATCCCTTAACCGATATAGGATTAGAAAAATTTATAAAAGATTTTCATAAAAAAATAAAATAATTAAATTTTTATTTTTCCGTCTAATAAATATTGAATAGAAATAGATGTAGATTTTGGAAGTTTTTCATAAAATCTAGATAATTCAATTTGCTCTTTATTTTCAAAAATTTCTTCTAAATTATTTTTATTCAGAATATTGAATTCTTCTAACTTAGTGTACAAATCCTCTTTGATTTTGTTGTTTATTTTTTTACTTATTTTTTCTAAAATACATATAGTTTCATATATGTTTTTTCCAGATTTCTTTTCTAGCTGAACTCGATCTATAGTTTCTGTATTTATTGGAGCATCAATCTCTCTTAAAAAATTCATAAAGAGTAACAAGTTATAATCATTTTAATTTTTTATACAAAATTTTTAATTTATTTGCATTATAAGAATATGGAAACTTTATCTTTTCTTTTTATATTATAATAAAGTTAATATTGGGAAACACAAACTGGAAAATCATTGATAATGATCTTGAAAGTAAATCAAATAAGCTTGATATCTATGCATTTATGCATTAAAAAATTAAGAATTAGCTTAAGTAATCTATAGGTTTCTTTAATTTTTGAACTATCAGGATAGTCTTTAATAAAGCTGATTAAATTTTATAATTGCAATAGAGATCTTCGTTTTATATAAATCAAAATTTTATGATTCTGAATAATTCTAATCACAATTTTATATTTTTATGAGAACTTTTCATATCTTTATCAAATAAATACAATCCTCCTTTATCTTCTCCTATTAATTCTATTTTATCTAAAATCGTTTTACTTAAAGCTTCTTCTTCAATCTGTTCTTCAACATACCATTGTAAGAAATTATATGTAAAATAATCTTTTTCTTGTAAAGAAATTTCCACTAAAAAATTTATTTCCTTGGAAATTTTTTTTTCATGCTCCAATAATTTCATAAACAATTCTTTTAGAGAAATGTATGTTGTATTTACATGTAATAAATCATATAAAATAACATTTCCTCCTCTTTTATTAATATATCTAATTAACTTTAACATATGAATCCTTTCTTCATTAGAATGATCATATAAAAATTCACATATTCCTTCGTAACCTTTTCTTTCAACCCAAGTTGCCATAGATAAATATAATTGAGAAGATTCTAATTCTCTATTTAACTGTTTTATTAATCCTTTTTGTATCTTTTCACTGAACATATTTTTCAATTACTTATTTAATATTTTTTTTTAATGAAAATAACATCTTTTCTCTTAAAGATGGAGTTCCAACTAATAATGGTAATCTCACATATGAATTACATATTCCGATTATATCTAAAAAAGTTTTTATTCCTGTCGGATTTCCTTCTTCATAAATAAGATCTATTATTTTAATAATATTGTAAAAAATAGAAAAAGCTTTTTTTACATTATTATTTCTTGCTAAAGATATCATATTAGAAATTTTTTTAGGAAATCCTTGAGCAATTACGGAAATAACTCCTTCTCCTCCACCTAATACTACAGGTAAGGTTATAAAATCGTCTCCTGATATGACACTAAAATTTTCTGGTTTTTTTTCCAAAATTTTATAAGACTGTAAAATATTCCCAGATGCTTCTTTTATCCCTATTATATTTTTGAAATCATAAGCTAAACGTAAAACAGTATCTGGTATAATATTAGATCCTGTTCTTTTAGGAACATTATATAGAATAATATCTGCCTCTGTACAACAAGAAATAGATTTAAAATGTTGATATACACCTTCTTGAGAAGGTCGATTATAATAAGGAGAAACTGAAAGAATAGCATAAAAATCCGATAAATTTTTTATGCTATTTATTTTTTTTATAACATCTTCTGTGTTGTTCCCTCCTATTCCCAATATTAAAGGAAGTTGTTTATAATTAGCTTTTTGAATACATTTCACAATATCCCATTTTTCTTCCTTTTTTAAGGTAGCCGTTTCTGCTGTAGTTCCTAATGCAACCAGATAATCTACATTATTATCTATAACGTATTTTACAAGTTTTTCCAGTCCATTGAAGTCAACTTTTCCATCCTTTTTAAAAGGAGTAACTAACGCTACACCTGTTCCATATAATTTTTTCATAGATTAGTTTACTACATTTTATATATATGATAAATATTGTTATTATTTTATGGTTGATTTATTTGATATTATTATATATAAATAATTAAAAAAACAGATGTAAGCGCACATAAATACAATGACTAATAATCTTTCTTTATTCTTGGTCTAGCTGCAGACACAATAATATTTCGACCCATAAACTCTGTGCCATTTAATTTTTCTATAGCTTGTTTAGCGTTTTCTTCATTAGACATTTCTATAAATCCAAACCCTTTACTCCTTTTACTTGATGTAGATTCATCAAAAATTATCTTAGCATGAGTAACTTCTCCCACAGATTCAAAATATTTTTTTAATTCTTGTTCTGTCATATCATAAGATAAATTCCCAACGTATAGTTTCGTATTGTCCATATTAAAAATAAATTGTTTTAAAAGCAAATTTAGAGAAATATTTTTTCTAAAAAAGAAAAATATATTACTTGATCTAAAAGCAGTTAAAATAATGATTTATTTTGTTATTTCTAAATAAAAAAAACTAAAAAATAAAATTTTATAAAATTTTATGTTAATTTGAAAAATTTTTTTCAATAATTATAAAGAATATCTTTAATGAATAATTTTTCTATTGTATCATCATTATTGGATAATGATTTTTATAAATTTACAATGCAAAATGCTGTAATTAAATTATTTCCATTGGCAAAAGCTAAATATGAATTTATAAATAGAGGACGACACTCTTTTCCTAAAAATTTTGATAAAATCCTGAAAGAAAATCTAAATAAAATGGCTTATTTAAAACTTTCAAATGAGGAACGAATTTTTTTAGAAAAATATTGTCCTTATTTAGATTCTTCTTATTTAGATTTTTTAAATAAATATCAATATAATCCAAAAGAAGTAAACATATTTCAAAAAGGTGAAAATATACAAATGCATATAGAAGGATTATGGAGCAGTACTATATTATGGGAAGTTCCTTTAATGGCAATCATATCTGAATTATATTATAAACTAACAGGAGCTAAGAAAATATCGGAAAAAAAAGTCACAAGTATAACAAAAGAAAAATTAAAAACATATAAAAAATTACAAGTTAGAATTGGAGAATATGGCACAAGAAGAAGGTATTCTTATAAAATCCATAAATTAGTTTTAAAAATATTAACAGAGGAAGGAAAGCCTTTTTTCATGGGAAGCAGTAATGTACATTTTTCTCATATTTTTTCAATAAAACCAATAGGAACTCAAGGACATGAATGGATTATGTTTCATGCAGCAAAATACGGATTAAACATAGCAGACCGTATAGCTATGGAAAATTGGTTAAATATTTACGGAAATAATTTGGGAATAGCTTTATCTGATACATATACTTCTCCAATTTTTTTCAAAAACTTTAATAAAAAACTTTCAAATATTTTTAAAGGAGTAAGACATGATAGTGGTGATCCTATTTTTTTTGCCAAAGAAACTATAAAACATTATAAAAAATTCAAAATAAATCCTGTAAGAAAAAAAATTATATTTTCAGATAATCTCAATCCATGCAAAATCGCTTATATTTCTTCTTTTTGTAAAAAAAAAATAAATACTTTTTTTGGAATCGGAACTAATTTTACTAATGATGTAGGTTATCCTTCCATGAATATTGTCATAAAAATGGTAAAAGCTCTTCCAAAAAAAAAATGGATATCAGTAGTAAAACTTTCTAATGTTAAAGAAAAATCCACGGGGAAAAAAAACATGATTTTTTTAGCAAAAAAAATTCTTCATATATAAGAAATAATTTTTATTTATTCATGTCATAATGACATTATGTATTTTTATTGTGTATATATTTAAAAAATATGTATATGAAAAACAAAAGTTTTTATATCGAAAATTATGGTTGTCAAATGAATATATCAGATAGCGATATTGTTACTTCTATTTTATTGAAAAATAATTTTTTGTTATCTGAAAACTTAGAAAAAGCAAATATAATTTTATTAAATGCTTGTTCTATTCGAGAAAAAGCAGAATTGACGATCAAAAAAAGATTGGAAAAATTAAAGTTTTTTAAAAAGAAAAAAAAAATTTGTATTGGAATTATAGGATGTTTTTCAAAACAAATAAAAAATTTGTTTTTACAAGAAAAAATGGTAGATTTTTTTGTAAATCCAGATTCTTACAGAGAAATACCTAATTTTATTCATTATTTTATAATGGGAAAGCAATATTCTCATACGGCTAAAAAAAATGAAACTTATGCAGATATAAGTCTTATAAAAAAAAATAATAAAAAAATAACAACTTTTTTAAGTATAACAAGAGGTTGTAACAACATGTGTACATTTTGTATCGTACCTTTTACCAGAGGGAGAGAAAGAAGTAGTGATCCATATTCCATAATTAAGGAATGTAAACGTTTATATCATGATGGATATAAAGAAATCACTCTTTTAGGACAAAATGTAGATTCTTATCTATGGATAAAAGAAGATATGATTAAAAATCAAAAAAATATTGTAGATTTTTCCCGTCTTTTAGATCTTTTAGCTCAAGAAATTCCCTTTATCAGAATTAGATTTTCTACATCTAATCCTCATGATATGTCTGATAAAGTTATAAAAGTAATTTCTAAACATAGGAATATCTGTAAACATATTCATTTACCTGTTCAATCTGGAAGTAACAAAATACTAAAATTAATGAACAGAAAATATACACGGGAACAATATCTTTCTTTAGTTAAAAAAATTAAAAATATTATACCTGAATGTTCTATTTCTCATGATATTATTACTGGATTTTGTAATGAAAGTGAAAAAGACCATCAGGAAACTATAAGTTTAATGAATGAAATAAAATATAATTATGGATATATGTTTTCTTATTCTCCTAGACCTGGAACTTATGCATATAGAAAATTAAAGGATAATGTCCCTAAAGATGTAAAAAAAAGACGATTAATAGAAATTATTGATTTACAAAGAAATCATTCATTTTATAGAATGCAAGAGCATTTAGGAAAAATAGAAGAAGTTTTAATAGAAGGAGAATCAAAGAAAAATAATAAATATTGGTATGGGAGAAATACACAAAATCTGATTATAGTATTTCCTAAAAAGGACCTAAATATAGGAGATTTGGTTCATGTAGAGATTACAGATACTACATCTGCAACTTTAATAGGAAAGCTTTGTAAGTGATGTAAAAAAATAAAAACATGGAATCCATCTTTATCCAAAATATAAAAAAAAAATTTGGTATCATTGGATATGATTACGCTTTGCATAGAGCTTTAGAAAAGGTAATACAAGTAGCTCCTACTGATATTTCAGTATTGGTTCTTGGAGAAAGTGGAGTAGGGAAAGAATTTATACCAAAAATTATTCATCAATATTCTTGTAGAAAACATCACGCTTATATTGCCGTAAACTGTGGAGCTATTCCAGAAGGAACTATTGATAGTGAACTTTTTGGACATGAAAAGGGGTCTTTTACAGGAGCAACAAGTATGCGTAAAGGTTATTTTGAAGGAGCAAATGGAGGTACTATATTTTTAGATGAAGTAGGAGAATTACCTTTAACTACGCAAGTTCGTCTTCTTAGAATATTGGAATCTGGAGAATTTATTAAAGTAGGATCCTCTAAAATTCAAAAAACCAACATACGTATTGTTGCTGCTACTAATTTGAATATGGTAGAATCTATACAAAAAGGAAAATTTAGAGAAGATTTATATTATCGTCTAAATACAGTTCAGATCAATGTTCCTCCTTTACGTTTCCGTAAAAATGATATAAAATTCTTATTTAAAAAATTTTCCAATGATTTTGCAGAAAAATATCATATGCCTCCAGTAAAGCTTACTGAAGAATCTTTAAAATATTTGGAAAATTATTCTTGGCCTGGTAATATCAGACAATTAAAAAATCTTATAGAACAAATTTCTGTAGTGGAAACTAAACGTGAAATTTCTATAGAAAAATTAAAAGAATATATTCCAGAAAATATTCCATCGATATCTTTTTCTAATAATGTTATAGAAACATCTTTTCATGATAGAGAAAGAGATTTTCTTTATAAAATTCTATTTGACATGAAAAAAAATTTGAATGATTTAAAAAATATTACATTTCAATTAATTAAAAATAATTCTAACACTAGATTTATTGAAGAAAATCAACCTCTTATGGAAAAAGTTTTTGGAAAAATGATTCATAATAGAGAAGATTCAATTTTTCAATTAGAAGATTCATCTAAATCTGAAGAAGATTTAGACTATGAAGAAGTAGAAGAAGATTTATCTAAAAATGAACTATCTTCTTTTTCTTTACAAAAAAAAGAAATTGAATTTATACAAAAAGCTTTGAAGAAAAATAATGGAAAAAGAAGAAAAGCTGCAAAAGAATTAGGAATTTCAGAAAGAACATTATACAGAAAAATTAAACAGTATGGTTTATAAAAAATTTTTTTTTGTTTTTATTTTCATATTTTTTATGACAATTACAATTAGTTGTTATCATTCATCTATTTCATCATTTTTTGATACAAAAAAAACAATAGAGATCGGGGAATTTTCAGAAAATATTAATATACCTAGGAGATCCATTTCATTTGATTTTAAAAAAAGTATTGAAGATTATATTATGAAACATAATCCTTCCAATTTAGTCCTAAGGAATGGAGATGTTGTATTAGAAGGTGTATTTTTGAATTACGCAATTATACCATTGGATAATTTTCCGTTGAAAAAAATTAAAGTGACAGCAAAAATATATTACATAGATAATTCTGAACCAGAAAAAAATTGGGAAGAATCTTTTGTTGTATCTGAAGTATTTTTCAATAATAAAAAAAATCTTTTTTCTAAAAAAATTATTGATAAAATTATAGAAAAATTAACAATTCAAGTATATCATAAAATATTTCACGATTCTAATGATGATTGGTCGTATAGTAAAAAATAAGCATAGAATATCATAATTATGGAAAATATATCCATAATCATATTTGGTTTTTTTATTATTATAGTATGTCTTTTACTTATATTGGTTATTTTAATACAAAACCCTAAAAAAGAAAGTATTCATCAATCTTTTATGGATAAGAATTTTAGATTTTTTGGAATTAAGAGAACGAACACATTTTTGGAAAATGTTACTTGGTTTTTATCCATTGTTATATTTTTTTTGATTCTATTTTTCAATTTTTTACTAAAATCAAAATATTGAATCGAATTGAATAAGTATGTCATAATGACATTCAACAATATTGATTAAATGAAAAAAATTTAAATTTTTTCATTTGGCATGTTTTTGGCTTTGAACGATTAGAACTGTTAACCTTAAAAATTATTTATAATATGGTGGAAGTAAAGATTAAACCTTTAGCAGATCGTGTTCTTGTGCAACCTGATCCTGCTGAAACAAAAACCGCTTCAGGTATTATTATTCCTGATACAGCAAAAGAAAAACCACAAAAAGGGACTATAATAGCAGTAGGGAAAGGGAAGAAAGATGAACCTATGAATTTAAAAGAAGGAGATAGAGTTTTATATGGAAAATATTCTGGTACAGAATTAAAATGGGAAGGAGAAGAATATCTCATCATGCGAGAATCTGATGTTATAGCTATCATATGATTCATATAATTTATTCAATAAGACAAATTCATTAAAATTTAAAAAATTATGGCAAAAGATATTAAATTTGATATTGAAGCGAGAGATAAACTAAAAAAAGGAGTAGATGCATTAGCAAATGCTGTGAAAGTGACTTTGGGACCAAAAGGTCGTAATGTTGTATTGCAAAAGTCCTTTGGAGGACCTCAAGTAACTAAAGATGGAGTTACTGTTGCTAAAGAAATAGAATTAGAAGACTCTATAGAAAATCTTGGAGCTCAAATGGTTAAAGAAGTCGCCTCTAAGACTAATGATGTAGCTGGAGATGGGACTACAACTGCTACTGTATTAGCTCAAGCTATTGTTAGAGAAGGATTGAAAAATGTAGCAGCTGGAGCTAATCCTATGGATTTAAAAAGAGGGATAGATAAAGCTTTAGAAGTGGTCATATTGGATCTTAAAAGACAATCTAGAGAAGTTGGGGGAAATACGGAAAAAATAAAACAAGTGGCTTCTATTTCTGCAAATAACGATGAAAAAACTGGAGCTTTGATAGCTGATGCTTTTGAAAAAGTAGGAAAAGAAGGAGTTATTACTGTTGAAGAGGCGAAAGGGACAGATACATCTGTAGATGTAGTGGAAGGAATGCAATTTGATAGAGGGTATCAATCTCCTTATTTCGTTACAAATACTGAAAAAATGATAACAGAATTTGATCAACCTCAAATTTTATTATCTGATAAAAAAATAGCAGCAATGAAAGATTTGTTGCCTATATTGGAACCTGTAGCTCAATCCGGAAAACCTCTGTTAATTATTTCTGAAGAAGTAGAAGGAGAAGCATTAGCTACATTAGTAGTCAATAAAATCAGAGGTACTTTGAAAGTAGCAGCGATTAAAGCTCCTGGATTTGGAGATAGAAGAAAAGCTATGTTGGAAGATATTGCTATTTTAACCGGGGGGACTGTGATTTCTGAGGAAATAGGAAGTAAGTTGGAGGATGTGAAATTACATATGTTAGGAAAAGCGGAAAGAGTTATTATAGATAAAGACAATACTACTATAGTAAATGGAGGAGGAAACAAAAAAGATATAAGAGCACGAGTAGATCAAATTAAAGCTCAAATAGAATCCACAACATCAGATTATGATAAAGAAAAATTACAAGAACGTCTTGCAAAATTAGCTGGAGGGGTAGCCGTTCTTTATGTAGGAGCAGCTTCTGAAGTTGAAATGAAGGAAAAAAAAGATCGAGTAGATGATGCTCTAAATGCTACTAGAGCAGCAGTAGAAGAAGGAATAGTAGCAGGAGGTGGAGTCGCTTTGGTCCGTGCTATCAAATCTTTAAACGAAACAACAGGAGATAATTCAGATCAAGATACTGGAATACAAATAGTTAGAAGATCTCTTGAAGAACCTTTACGTCAAATTGTAGCTAATGCAGGAGGAGAAGGTTCTGTAGTTGTAGCTAAAGTAGCAGAAGGAAAAGGCGATTTTGGATATGACGCTAAAATTGGTGAATATAAAAATATGATAGTAGAAGGAATTATAGATCCAACTAAAGTAGCTAGAGTTGCATTGGAAAACGCAGCTTCTGTATCAGGAATGTTGTTAACTACTGAATGTGTTGTTACAGAAATAAAGAAAGACGAATCTAATGCTGCACCTCCAATGCCAGGAGCTGGAGGAGGAGGAATGGGTGGAATGATGTAAGAAAAAATTCAAAAAAAAATAGTGTCTTATTTTAGGCACTATTTTTTTAATTAAAAATCTTTCTAATTTCTTAATACCAGTTTTTCTGAATTTTTAAAGTTTGTTCAATGACGTCTCTTACACATCCCCTTCCCCCTTTTTTTGGGGAAATATACTTAGATACATCTTTAACTTCTTGAACCGCATCTATTGGAGAACAAGGCAATGCTACAGACTTCATTATCTCAATATCAGGAATATCATCTCCCATATAGAGAACTTTTTTCTTAGTAATATTCAAAATATTGCAATATTCATCCAAATATTTTTTTTTATTATCTACTCCTTGATAAATATAACGAATATTTAATCCTCTCAAACGTCTAAAAACCATCAAATCAGATCCTCTTGTTATAATACATAAATTATATCCTTTTTTTTTTGCCAATTGCATTGCATATCCATCTTTAGCAAACATTTGTCTAACCAGATTTCCATCTGGAAATAAATTCAAAGTACAGTCAGTCAATACTCCATCTACATCAAATATGAAAGTATTAATATCATTCATTATACTTATATAATTTTTCATATATTCCATTAAACATAATAAAAATAATCACCTTATTTCATTCATAGTCGTTTTATATTAATTATATATAGAAAATAACTAAAATACTTAATCAAATAAAATTTAAAAAAATAAAATTATAAAATTAACGACATCCTAATCTAATAATCATTTTTTATATGACATTAAATATCTTCAAAATTAAGATTTGTAAAATTTTTTATTTCTGATGTCTTTTTTTGTTGTACATCCTTCATTTCTTGATTGTATGTAGTATGATTTTTAAAATCTTTTTGATGTCGTTCTGAAATAACTTCTCTTCCCTTTTCATTAATAATAAATCGAATCATATCATCAAGTATGCTTTGGAACTTGGAAAAATCTTCTTTGTACAAATAAATTTTGTGTTTTTTATAAGTTATTTCTCCTGTTTCAGTAAAATTTTTCTTACTTTCAGTTATAGTCAAATAATAATCACCAGCTCTTGTTTCTCTAGCATCAAAAAAGTAAGTACGACTACCAGTTTTTAGAGTTCGTGAACAAATTTCATTTCTTTCTTTGATATTTTCTTTTTCGTCCATTTCAAAAAATATTATAATCCTAATTAAGCAAATCTAAACAAAAAAAATGGTCCATACTATTTTTTTTATTATAATTATTCAAAATTAATTTTGACTAAAAAATATTATGATCTTCAATTTTGTATATTTTTCCGTTTTTCAAAACAATAAACAAATCGAAATCAGAAATATAGGAAGTATCATGAGTTATAATAATAATAGTGCTATATTTCATTTTTTCTTTAACATAACGAATGATTGATTTTCTAGTTTTTTGATCTATAGCAGAAAAACTGTCATCAAATATAAGAATTTTTGGGCTTTTTATGATAGCTCTGGCTATACATATTCTTTGTTTTTGACCTCCAGATAAAGTAATTCCTCTTTCTCCTATAATGGTTTCATATCCATTTTTAAAATTTAAAATATCATTTTCTATCATAGCGATTCTAGCTGCATCATATACTTTATATGGAGCAACTTTATACACACTTCCTAAAGCTATATTATTATAAATAGAATCTGAAAAAAGAAAAGATTCTTGAGGAACATAACCAATGTTGTTTCTAAAATCATATAAATTATGATTTTTTAAAGATAAATTGTCTATTAATATCTTTCCTTTATACGGATCATATAAACGAGAGATTAATCTTCCTATAGTTGTTTTTCCTGATCCTGTTTCTCCTGTTAAAATTAAAGTTTTTCCTTTCATTAAAGTAAATGATATCTTATTAACTATAAGTGTATGATTTCGATTTTTTTGTTTTATATCATGCTTACTGACACTGTTATAGTAAAAAAAACTCACATTTTTAAATTGAATTTTTCCAAAAATTTTTGTTTTTATCAAATTATTATTCAATATTTCAGGTTTTTCTTTCAAAAATTCACTAATACGAGTTTGCGATACTTTAGCTCTTTCTGAAATAGAAACTACCCATCCTAATATAATAAAAGGAAAGATTAAAACATTGATATATGTAAAAAATTCAGCAATAGTTCCAATTTCTTTTATTTCTCCTTCAAAGTATTTTTTACCACCAAAAAAAAGAATTAATAAATGACAAGTTCCTATGAAAAATATAATAATAGAAGATAATAAAGTGTCAATTCTAGCTAATTCTATATTTTTTTTTTGATATTTTAATATAATTTTTTTATGTTTTTCTTGAAAAAAAGATTCTGATACAAATGATTTAATAATATGAATTCCTGAAAAAGTTTCTTGTATAAAAGAACAGATAAGAGACTGACAAGTTTGAACCTCTTCGCTTTTATTTGTGATATAAACACTAAGATAATAGATAGAAATAAAAAGAATAGGAATGGGCAAAATTACATAGAAAGTCAATATTTTGTTAATTCGTAACATTTGCATAAAAACCATAAAAAAAAGAGTTATAAGATTTAAAAAATACATCATTCCAGGACCTATATATTGTCTTATAAAAGAAACATCCTCTGTAAGACGATTCATTAAATCTCCTGTAGAATTTTTTTTATAAAAAGACAAACTTAATTTTTGATAATGTGAGAAAATTTCATTTTTTATATCAAATTCTATCATTCTAGATGTAGTAATTATACATTGTCGCATATGATATTTGACAAATCCACCTATAATCGGAACTATCAATATAATACTGGTATAAATACAAATATCTTTTTTTAAAGATAGAGAAAGAGAATTTGATGTATTTGAAAAATCTGTAAATATATTTTTTATGGTATTAACAGACTTTCCTATATAAGGAATAGGAAGTAGAGTTAAAATATTTGATATTAAAATTAGTAAAAATCCTATACACAAACGTAATTTGTACCTTTGACAGTATCTTTTGCTAAAAGCAAATAAACCACTCATATAACACACAAAAATACAAACTTTTTAAGTTTGATTTTTTATTTATATAATTGTACGAAAAATTTTGTCGTGCATAGAAAATCAACATGATTATAACAAAAAATGTCAATCAGACGACACTTTAGAATAAGAAGTTTACAATTTTTATATGCTCAACATTTATCTAAAATGGATTCAAATAAAGTTGAAGCAAATATGCTTCAAAGTATTGAATCATTGCACAATCTGTATATTTTTCTTCTCTACTTAATTCTAAAAATTAGAGAAAAAGCTTTAAAAAAAATAAAAAAAAACTTACATGATGATAGTCAAACAGATATTATACAAAAAGTTGCATATAATTCAGTGATAAAAATATTATCTAAAAATAAATATTTAATAGAAGAATATCGTTCTACAAGAAAAAAAGATTCAGGAAAAATTTTATGGAATCAACAAGACGAATATATTTTTCTTTTATTGAAGGAAATGCAAAAATCAAATTTTTGTAAGAAATTTTCTTTTAGAGTATCATGTTCTTCATTTGAAGAAGAAAAAAGATTTATAATAAAATATTATAAAAATTTTGTAATTCCCAATAAAAAATTAATAGAAAATATAGAAGATTTCTATTATTTTAATGGAGAAGAAGATTTATACATAGCTCATACTATGGTATGTAAAACTTTACAGTTTATTAATCATTCTACTCCTAAAAATTTTAAATTATATAATATTTATAAAAACAATGAAAATAAAAAATTTATCATCGATTTGTATCGAAATACAATTTTTCATAAAGAAGAATTTAATAATTTAATTAATGATACATCAAATAATTGGGATATAAAAAGAATAGCAGTTATAGATTTAATTATATTGCAAATGGCTATTTGCGAATTTTTATATTTTCCAAATATACCTCCTAAAGCAACTATGAATGAGTATATAGAAATTACAAAAATATTTTGTATGGAAAAAAGTAAAATTTTTATTAATGGTATATTAGATCAAATATTTAAATTTTTGTATAAAGAAAATAAAATATTCAAAATAGGAAAAGGACTCATGTAAACTTACTTAAATAAAATATTATAATATTTATGTTTCTTTCATTACAACAAAATTCTATTGCAAATACCATTTGGATGTTTGTATTGATTTTCATTATATTTTATTTTTTTATGATACGTCCCCAAATAAAAAAGCAAAAAATTGAAAAACAGTTTCAAGAAAATTTAAAAAAAGGAAATTATATAGTGACAAATTCAGGAATACATGGTAAAATTATAGATATTACAGATCATTTTTGTATACTAGAAACTATTACAGGAAAAATAAAACTTGAAAAAAATACAATTTCAAAAGAATTAACCCAATTACGTTATAATAACAATACTATAATAGATAATGATAAAAAAAACAGAGAATAGAAAAACAAAATTAATAGGAATAACGGGAAAAATGGGATCTGGTAAAAGTTTATTTTCTTCTTTTTTTAAAAAAAAAGGAATTCCTGTTTATTCTTCAGATAAACAAGGAAAAATATTGATGAATCAAATAGGAATTATAAAAAAAAATATTATAAAATGTTTTGGGAAAGATTCTTATAAGGAAAATAAAATAAATAAAACTTTTTTATCTAAAATCGTATTTCGAAATCCTATAGCCTTAAAATTATTATGTAAAATAATACATCCATGGATATCCCTTGATTTTAAACAGTGGATGTATATGCATAAACAACATATATATGTAATAAAAGAATCTGCTATATTATTTGAAAGTAAAAGTTATAAAGAATGTGATTTTATTATCACTATAACTTCCCCAAAAAAAAATATAATGGAAAGAGTAATAAAAAGAGATAATTTAAATGAAGATCAAATTATAGATCGTTTAAAAAATCAAATATCTAATAGAAAAAGAGTAAAAAAATCAAATTTTGTAATTAAAAATTATTTATCCGCATGTTCTTTACAAGAAGAGGCAAATAAAATACATGAACTATTAGAAAATATAGTTGTACGAAAAAATTATTAATTAATAAATATGGGAAAAGGAGATAAAAAAACCAGAAAAGGAAAAATAAGAAATAAAACTTATGGAAATCTTCGTCCAAATCCTAGAAATATAAAAAAAAAGAAAAAAAAAATTAAAGATGTTCATCTTTTTTACCAGTGAAAATAGACAAAAAATATATCAATTGAGCTAAACTACCCAAAGCAGAAACGACATAAGTCATAGCGGCCCAATTTAATGATTCTTTTGCTTTATAATATTCTTGGTAATTCACTACATTCTTATTTCTGAGCCAAGTTAAGGCCCTGTTACTTGCGTCAAATTCTATAGGTAATGTAATAAAAGAAAAAATAACAACTAAAAAAAATAATCCTATTCCTAATTTTAGAATTAAAGAATCTTTTCCTCCTGAACTATAAAAAATAGTTAATCCAGACATTATCGCAATATTAATGAATTTAGAAGTGAAATTTAGAATAGGAATTAAATGATTTCGTAATTTCAGTAAATTATAACCTAATCTATGTTGTAAAGCATGACCACACTCATGAGCTGCCACTGCAACTGAAGCGGCTGTCCTATCATTATAAATTTTTTCACTTAAATTAATTGTTTTATTTATAGGATTATAATGATCAGTTAATTCTCCTTCTACAGAAATAACACTAACATCATAAATTCCATGATCTGTTAACATTTTTTCTGCTATCTCTTTTCCACTCATACGTGAGTGTAAGTAAAGCTGAGAATAATCTCTAAATTTATTTTTTAATATTGTATTGACAATAACACTTACCAGAAAAGTAGTTCCTACAATGAAATAATAAGTCATAAAAATCTATTTTAAACAAAATTATTAATTTATCAATTAAAATGAAAATATATATAAATTAGCTTATATGTCAAACTTTTGACTATGAATATACCAAAAGTAAATAATCTAAAAAGAGTCGTTATTATTGGTGCTGGATTTGCTGGATTACAAGTTGCAAAAAAATTAAGAAGAGATAAATTCCAAGTAATTCTTATAGATAAAAATAATTATCATACTTTTCAACCCTTATTGTATCAAGTGGCAACAGCGGGCTTAGAACCAGATTCTATAGCTCATTCCATTAGAAACATCATCAAAAAAACAAAAAACTTTTTTTTTAGATTAGCCCTTGTTCATTATATCAACATAAAAAAACAAAAAATATATACAAATATAGGAGATTTATTCTATGATTATTTAATTATAGCAACAGGATCTGTTACCAATTATTTTGGTAACAAAAACATAGAGTCTTTTGCTTTACCCATGAAATCTATTCCAGAAGCTTTAAATTTAAGAAGTCTTATTTTACAAGATTTTGAATCTGCTTTATTAACAAAAAATGATAAAGAAAAAAAAAGACTTATGACTTTCGTTATTGTAGGAGGAGGACCTACTGGAGTAGAATTAGCTGGAGCTTTAGCTGAAATGAAAAGATACGTATTACCACATGATTATCCTGATTTAGATATACGATCTATGAATATTCACTTATTACAAGCCACTTCTAGATTATTAGATGGAATGTCTGAAAAATCAGCTAGACAAGCTTACAAAAATTTAAAAGAATTAGGTGTTATCATTTGGTTGAATTGTTTGGTTAAAGATTATAATGGAGAAATAGTTTTTATAGAAAAAAATCAAAAAATAGAATCTTATAACGTAATATGGGCCGCAGGAGTTAAAGGGGCTATTATAAAAGGTTTTTTAAAAGAAGATATGAAAGGAAGTAGAATTTTAGTAGATAATTATCTTAAAGCCATAAGATATCAAAATATTTTTGCTATTGGAGATGTTGCTTATATAAATGAAAATAAACATTATCCTAATGGTCATCCTATGACAGCTCAACCTGCTATACAACAAGGCAATTTTCTAGCGAAAAAATTAAATTGTTTTTTAGATAAAAAAAATGCAAACATGAAGCCTTTTATTTACAAAAATTTAGGTTCTATGGCAACCATAGGCCGAAATAAAGCAGTGTGTGATTTTCCTTATTTAAAATTGAGGGGTTTTTTAGCATGGATTGTTTGGATGTTTGTTCATTTAGTCAGTTTAGTCGGATTCAGAAATAGAGCAATAGCTTTAACAAATTGGATCATTCAATATTTTCATTATCATAAAAGTGTTCGTTTGATTATAAGACCTTTTCATAGGAAAAAAGTCATTTAAAAATAAGTTGAGATAGAATATTTTTTATTTTATTTTCTGTTTCCATATATTCTTGATGGACGTTACTATCTATAGTAATTCCGCTTCCGGCATACAAAGTCATTTCCCTTTCTTTTATTCTTACACATCTTAAATTAAGGTATAACTCCATATTGTTTTGATGAATTATACCAATGTATCCTGTATAAAAATTTCTTTTATATCCCTCATTTTTATGAATGAAATCTAAGGATTCTTTTTTTGGATAACCACATATAGAAGGAGTTGGATGCAAACAATTTAATATTTCATAATAATCAGGTTCATCATAAAAAGAAAAAGAAATTGGAGTTTCTAAATGTTTTAAATGACCTATTTTGATAATTTTAGTATTTTCTACATGAATAGAACTTTTATAAGATTTTAATAAGTCAATAATGTATTTTATTACAATTTTATGTTCTTGAACTTCTTTTTTTGTCCATTTATTAGATCCCCAAATAGTCCCTGCTAAAGCTGATATTTTTAATCTTTTATTATGAGATTTCATTAGTAATTCTGGAGAACATCCCATCCAAAATCCATGATAAAAATCGTACCAAAGACTAATTAAAGCATTAGAATAAGTATAAATCAATTTTATAAATGTATTTTTGAAGTAAAAATTCCGAAAAGGAATTTTTATAGATCGAGATAAAACAACTTTTTTAAAAAATCCTTTTTCTATATTTTTAACAGCTTTTTTTATTAAATTTTCATATTTGTAAGAATATGTTAAAAAAGAAGAATTTTTTTCCCAAAAAAAAGGAAAAATGTTCTCTTTTTTATTTTTATAAAATTTTTGTATATCTACATAATAAATCTTTTTAGGAAATATTTTTATGGTATAATCCTGATTAAAATTTTTAATTAAAAAAAATTTTTCGACTGTACAATCATAGTGTGAATAAAAAAACACTTTATTATCGTAAGGTTTTCTAAAAATTACAAAATTATTATGATTATAATAATTTTTTATAATTTTTTTATATAAAGAAAAAATACTAATTTTTGTTGACATATTTATTTTTTTGGAATTATTATAATATTAGTTAGTTTACAAAAACTAATAATATTTTTTTTTTCATCATAAACATGAACTTGAATAAAATGTAAAGTTTTTCCTTTATGAAATATTTGGGCTTTAGCAAATAAAATTCCTTCTTTTATGGATCGAACATGATTTGCAGAAACTTCAATACTAAAAATATTAAAATTATCTTTTTTTTCATTTTTAATATTTATAAAAGAAATAGAACTTCCAACACTTTCTGATAAAATCAGAATAGCCCCTCCATGTAAATAACCAAAAGGTTGAAAAAGATTATGATTTATAGGCATTTTTGCTATCAGCATATCCAATTTAGGAGATAAAAAAATAAATTGAATTTGCATTTTGTTTATTAATGTATTTTTTTTTAAATCATTTAATTCATTTAATAATTTTTGAATTTTTTTTCTCATGATATAATAAATAATAGAAAAAATAAACGACAAAAAATTTATTATGCAACTAATTTACATTATATTATTTTTTCTATTTTTTTTAAAAAATTAATGAATATGAAAAAAGAAAAACGAGAAGATGAAAATCTTATTCCTTTAATAGGAATAAAAAATCAAATTGTAGGGTTTGAAAAAAAAGGGAAAATTCATACAGAAGGATTGCTACATAGTGCTGTTTCTGTTTTTATTTTTAATCTAGAAGACGATTTAATGTTGCAAAAAAGATCTTCAAAAAAATATCATTCTTCTTTACTATGGACAAATACTTGTTGCACTCATCCTAAAAAAAATGAATCTGTTTTAAAAGCGGCACATCGTTGTTTAATAGAAGAAATGGGTTTTGATTGTTTTCTAGAAAAAAGATTCAGTTTTACTTATCATGAATTTTTTAGTAATGGTTTAATAGAAAATGAGTTAGATCATGTTTTTGTTGGATTCTATAAAGAATCTCCAATTATAAATTTTAAAGAAGTGGATGATTGGAAATGGATTTCATTAAATAAGTTAATTCAAAACATTCGTATTTCTCCAAATTCTTATACCGTTTGGTTAAAAATTATTGTTAAAAATTATTTAAATCAATTAAAATGTTATGATAGCTACTATAAGTCGAAAAGGATATTTTAGTGCGGCACATAGACTTTACAATAATCATTGGGATTATCGAAAAAATATTGAAATCTTTGGAAAATGTGCACATTTAAACTATCATGGGCATAACTACGAATATATTGTGAGTCTTACAGGATTGGTAAATCCGGAAACAGGATTCGTTTTTAATTTACAGAAATTAAAACATATTCTTTCTGATGAAATAGAAAAACTTTTTGATCATAAAAATATTAATTTAGATATTAAAGAATTTGCATCTATCAATCCTACTATAGAAAATATTGTTATTTTCATGTGGAATAAAATAAATAGAAGAATATCTCCTAATTTTAATTTAAAAGTAACTTTGTACGAAACGAAAAATAATTTTGTTGAATATGACGGAAAATTCTAAAAATCTTATTAAAAAAACAATTTTATATGATAATCACATTCGTTTAGGAGCAAAAATGATTAATTATTCTGGATTTTACATGCCACTTCAATATACTTCTTCCATAACGGAACATATGTCCGTAAGAAATCATGCGGGAATTTTTGATGTAAGTCATATGGGAAAATTTATTTTAAAAGGGGAACATTCTGTTGATCTCATTCAATATTTGACCACGAATGATCTATATAAAATAAAAATTGGACAAGCTCAATACACTTGTTTAATTAACGATAAAGGTGGAATTATAGATGATTTAGTTGTTTATAAAATTTCAGAAAAAAAATTTTTACTTATAGTTAATGCTATTAACATTGAAAAAAATAAAAAATGGATAAATGATCACATTAAAAAATATGAATATTTTGATATAGAACTCATAGACACTTCTCTAGAATATTCTCTTTTAGCTATTCAAGGCCCTTTATCTTTATATTATACACAAAAATTAACAAATATTTCATTAAATAAAATTTCTTTTTATCATTTTGAAATAGGAAAGTTTTCAGGAGTAAAAGATGTATTAATTTCTCGTACAGGATATACAGGATCTAAAGGAATAGAAATTTATGTTTCTAATGATAATGCAGAAAAAATATGGAAAGATATTCTAGATGTAGATAAACATAAAATAATTCCTTGTGGAATAGCAAGTAGAAATTCATTAAGACTGGAAATGGGATATCGTTTATATGGACAAGATCTTTCTGAAAAAATAACTCCTATAGAAGCTAATTTAGCTTGGATAATTAAATTTGAAAAAGAATTTATAGCAAAAAAAATATTACAAAGGCAAAAAAAAGAAGGAAAATACAAAAAATTTGTATCCTTTATTGTAGAAGAAAAAAATAAAGTTCCAAGACAAGGTCATTTATTAATAGATGAAAAAGAAACAACCATTGGTTATGTTACTTCTGGTGTTTACTCTCCTGTTCTACAAAAAAGTATTGGATTAGGATATTTTTTAATAAATCAAAAAAAAATAAGTTCTGTATTTCTTTTTATCAGAAAGAAAAAAGTACCTATTAAAATAGTAAAATTACCTTTTATCAGAATACAAAACTAAATATTCGAAAAAGAAAGAAAATGATAGTTCTATCAAAAAAAAAAACATAATATATTTAAAACATATTAAAAAAAATTTTTTGTTGGCTATTCCTGTTTTCTTGACTCAATTAGGTGTAATATGTGTAGGTTTATCTGATAATATAATGATCGGTTTTTTAGGAAAAACAGCATTAGCTTCAGTATCATTAGCTAATGCTGTTTTTTTTATTATGATTATTTTTGGATTTGGAATATCTACTGCTGTTTCTTCTTTAATTGCATCTATAGATGCAAAACAAGAATATAAAAAGGGGGCTATTATTTTCCATCATGGATTAGTTTTGAATTTTTTTTTATCTCTATTTATGTATGGATTAATACATGTATTCTGTTATATTTTTCCTTATTTAGGACAACCTAAAGAAATATTAAATGAAACCATATATTTTTTGAAAATAATATCCATTTCTTTTATCCCTTGGATGATATTCGAAGTTTTTAGAAAATTTTCGGAAGGATTGTCTTTGGTGTTTCCTAGTTTGATTATAACTTGGATCTCTGCTTTTATTAACATTATACTAAATTATATCTTTCTTCATGGAAAATATGGGATTCCAAAATTAGGTATTGTTGGCGTTGCTTATGCTACCCTAATATCTCGCAGTACTATGCTAATAGGTATTTTTATTTTATTGTATAAATATAAAAAAGTACATAATTATTATAATCAATTAAAATATTTTATTTTAAATAAAAAATATATTATAAAAATATTGAAAATAGGAATTCCTTCTGGTTTACATATGTTATTCGAAATGAGTGCTTTTGCTATTTCTTCTTTTATATCAGGAAAATGTGGAATCAAAGTTTTAGCTGCTCATCAAATAGTTATTAGTTTAGTATCTTCTACTTTTCTTCTTAGTACAGGTTTTGCTGTGGCTGCTACAATCAGAATAGGAAATCAATTTGCTCTAAAAAATTATTTAGAATTAATAAGAATAGGAAAATCTATTTTTTTTATGGGGATTATTTTTATGTTAATTTGTAGTTTATTCTTTTTTTTCTTTCGAAGTTACATTCCTTATATTTATATAAAAAATGATGATGAAGTTATTCAACTTGCTGAAAAAATGATTATTATTGCTAGTTTTTTTCAATTATCTGATGGATTACAAGGAATCATTCTCGGAGCATTAAGAGGGTTACAAGATGTTCATATCCCTATGTGGATTAGTTTTTTTTCTTATTGTCTCATTGCTATACCTACAGCATGGTTTTTATCTATTAAAATGGGAGGAATAGGAGTATGGATTGGATTAGGGGTTGGATTAACTATATCAGCTATATTACTTTTTATAAGATATCAAATGATAACTAAAGAACTTATAAAAAAAATACAATAATTATTTGATATTTAAATCAATAAGTATATTATATTATAGTTCGTATTTAAATATCTATATTTGTTATGCAATATATGAAAAAAAAATTTCATAGCATTTTTACCATTTTTTTATAATATATGAAAACATTTCAAGAATACAATTTTTTTAACGATAATATAATTCAAGCTATCGAAGCTATTGGGTTTAAGTATCCTACACCGATACAAGAAAAAGTGATTCCTTTTTTATTATCTTCAAAAAAAGATGTTATAGCATTGGCCCAAACCGGAACAGGAAAAACAGCTGCTTTTGGTCTTCCAATTATCCAAAAAATAAATTTCAAATCTACTTTACCTCAAGCTTTAATTTTATGCCCTACAAGAGAATTATGTATACAAATAACACGTGATCTTTGTAGATTTTCAAAATTTTCATCATTTATAAAAATTGTTTCTTTATATGGTGGAGCAAATATCAATTCTCAAATAAAATCTTTAAAAAATAAAACTCATATTATAGTAGGAACTCCAGGAAGAATTATAGATTTAATCAAAAGAAAAAAATTACATTTTGGTGAAATTCAATATTTAGTCCTTGATGAAGCAGACGAGATGCTAAATATGGGATTTAAAGAGGAATTGGATTATATAATAGAAAAGTTACCAAAAAAAAGACAAAGTCTTTTATTTTCGGCAACAATGTCTAGATATATAAACGTAATAGCTCATAAATATTTAATAGACCCTATAGAAATTGTCACAGGAAAAAAGAATATAGTTTCCGATGATGTTAAACACGTTTATTATATGATAGAAAGTTTGAATAAAAAATATTTAGCCTTGAAAAGGATTGTGGATATAAATCCTGATATTTATGGTATTATATTTTGTAGTACAAAAAAAGAAACTAAAGAAATAGCCGAGTTTTTAATCAAAGATGGTTATAATGCTGATGCTTTATATGGAGATCTATCACAAACACAACGTGAATCTGTTATGAATAGATTTAGAAACAAAAGTTTACAGTTTCTTGTGGCAACAGATGTTGCCGCTCGTGGATTAGATGTTCACAATATTACCCATGTTATTAATTATAATCTTCCAAAAGAAAGTGAAATTTATGTCCATAGAAGTGGACGCACTGGAAGGGCTGGAAACACAGGAATTTCTGTTTGCATTATTCAAACTAAAGAAATTAGAAATTTAAAAGAATTTGAAAAAAAAATTGGAAAAAATTTTGATCGTGTAATGGTTCCTACTGGAGAAGAAATTTGTGAAAAACAACTATTCTATTTTATAGAAAAAGTAAAAAAAACAGTTGTAGATGAAACATTAATGGATAAATTTATTCCTGAAATACAAAAAAATTTAGAATTGTTTGATAAAAAAGAATTGATAAAACGTTTTTCCTGGATTGAGTTCAATCATTTTATAAATTATTATAAAAACTCTAAAGATTTGAATCCAGTTTCTTATTCTTATAAAAAGAACTATAATTCTTTGTTCAACAAAAAAAGAATTTTTTCAAAAACAAAAAAATTAAAGAAAGAATCTTTTTCTAAACTTTTTTTGAATATAGGATTCAAAGATAATTTGACAAAATTAGGATTGATAAACTTAATTAACCAAGCAGTTAATAATTCACATATTAATATTGGTCATATAGAAATATTATCAAATTTTTCATTATTTGAAGTAGAAAAACGTTATAGAAATAAAATATTAATAGGAATGAGTAGAATAAATCATCTGGGAAGACCACTTTCTATAGAAATTAAAAACTAAAACTTTTTTCGTTATGGCAGGGAATATTTTTGGAAATTTGTTTAGAGTTAGTACTTTTGGAGAAAGTCATGGAACAGCATTAGGTGGAATTATTGATGGATGTCCAGCAGGAATAGAATTAAACTTTAAAGAAATTCAATATGAATTGAATAGAAGAAAACCTGGACAATCCTCCATAGTTTCTCAAAGAAACGAACCCGACAAAGTAAACTTCTTATCTGGAATTTTTGATAACAAAACCACAGGGACGCCCATTGGTTTTATTATTTATAATAAAGATCATAAGTCGGATGACTATAATCATATTAGAGAAGTATATAGACCATCACATTCAGATTTAACATATGAAAAAAAATATGGAATAAGAGATTACAGAGGTGGAGGCCGTTCTTCTGCAAGAGAAACGACATGTAGAGTAGTAGCTGGCGCTATTGCTAAACAGTTAATAAAAGATATTACAATTACATCTTATGTTTCTTCTGTAGGAAACATATCTATAAATAAATCTTATCAAGAATTAGACTTATCAAGAAAATCAATAGAAAATAATCCGATAAGATGCCCTGATCCAGATACTGCGGAAAAAATGATATATGAAATAAAAAAAATAAAAAATAAAGGAGATACAATAGGGGGAATTATTACTTGCATAATAAAAAATATTCCAATAGGAATTGGAGAACCAGTTTTTGACAAATTACATGCTGAACTAGGAAAAGCTATGCTTTCAATTAATGCCGTTAAAGGATTTGAATACGGAAGTGGATTTAATGGAACTAAATTAACTGGTTCTCAACATAATGACTTATTTAAAAAAGATGGAAGAACTAAAACAAATTTATCTGGAGGAATACAAGGAGGTATTTCAAATGGAATGGATATTTATTTTAGAATAGCTTTGAAACCTATTGCCACAATAATGCAAAAACAAAAAACCATAGATAAACATGGAAATTTTATCCTTATGGAAGGAAAAGGAAGACATGATCCCTGTGTTTTACCTCGTGCTATTCCTATTGTAGAATCTATGACCGCTTTAGTTTTAGCCGATTATTGGATGTACAGTAAATTATCTAAATATACTTCAATCAAAAATTGAATCAAAAATTTCTCATTTCTATTTTAGGTCCTACCTGTGTAGGTAAAACTTTTCTTTCCTTATTTTTAGCTGAAAAACTAAAAACTGAAATTTTATCTTGTGATTCTAGACAATTTTATAAGGAACTAAAAATAGGAACATCTATGCCTACATCAGAAGAATTGTCACGTATTTCTCATCATTTTATCGGGCATTTAAGTATTCATCAGCTCTACAATGCTAAATTATTTGAAATAGATTTCTTAAAAAGAATTTCTAAATTATTTACTAAATATCCTATATTGATTATGGTAGGAGGATCTAGTTTATATGAAAAAGCAGTAACAGAAGGACTATCTGAATTTCCTGAAATTCGTTTTGATATCAGAAATCATTTAATTTATCATTTTAAAAAAAAAGGAATTTCCTTTTTACAAAAGGAATTTTTAAAATTCAAAAAATCAGGTGAATCAATAGATATTGATAATCCTAGACGATTAATTCGGTATTTAGAAATCGTTCAATCTACAGGAAAAAATCCTTCTTTTTTTTACAAAAAAAAGAAAAAAAGAGATTTCGTAATTTTGAAAATAGGACTTAAAATGCCTAAATATGAAATCTATTCTAGAATAAATAATAGAGTAAACAATATGATGAAAATAGGTTTATTAGATGAAGCTAGACTCTATTATCATTATAGAAATTTAAATAGTTTACAAACAATAGGATATAAAGAGATATTTGAATTTTTTTCTAATGGAAAAAATGATTTTAATAAAAGTATAGAAAAAATAAAAAAAAACACTAGAAAATATGCAAAAAGACAATTAACCTGGTATAAAAAAGATACGTCAATCGTATGGTTTGATGCAAAAGAAAAAGAGAAGATATTAAATTTTATTTTCAAAATAGTGGGCAATACTGGATTTGAACCAGTGACCCCCTGCTTGTAAAACAGATGCTCTAAACCAAACTGAGCTAATTGCCCTATTTTTATTATTATTTAATCAAATGTAAGAAAAAAATTCTTATAGTGTAACAAGATCTCAGATACAACAAACGTACTTCCACTTATTAAAATCAAATCATTTTGATGAGCTTTGTTTTTAGCAGACAAAAAAGCCTTCTTCACAGAAGGAAAAAAATTTATTTTATCACGATTATTAAATAGTTTATTAACTAATATTGTCAAATTATGAATAGAATATTTTCTATCTATATTAGGTTGACAAAAATAGTAAAAAGATTCAATAGGAAAATATTTTAATAACTGATCTACTTTTTTTTCTTTTACAAAACCTAAAACTAGGTGTAATTTTTCATATGATTCTTTTTTTAATTGTTCACTAATCATATATACCCCTTCTTCATTATGAGCTATATCACAAATAATTTTTGGATTTTTTTCTTGTAGAATATGCCATCTTCCTTTGAAAGAAGTATTTTTTATCACATTTTTTAATCCTTTTTTTATTGATTGATTAGATACTACGATATTTTTTCTATAATGTAAAATATTTATTGTTTTTAATACTACACTTCGATTCAAATTTTGATAATCAGCTTTAAAAGGCATTTTATATTGAGAATCCTTTTTAGTTTTTATAGAAAAATAAATTGGAGCATTTTTTTTAAAAGATTCTTTCATAAAAAAAAATCGCACATCTTTAGATATTTTTCTTCCTATTACCACAGATACATTTTTTTTTATAATTCCAGCTTTTTCCGAAGCAATTTCTAATTTATGATTTCCAAGAGTTTCTGTATGATCCATACTAATATTTGTAATAACAGATATTTCTGGAGTTATCAAATTAGTAGAATCTAATCGTCCTCCCATCCCTACTTCAATAATTGCTATATTTACTTTTTTTTCTTTAAAATATTGAAAAGCTAAAGCAGTATTCATTTCAAAAAATGAAATATTTTCTTTTTCTATAAATTTTTTATTTTTGTTTATAAAATACACAATAAAATCTTTTTCTATCAAAACGTCATTAAAGGTTATTCTTTCTCTAAAATCTATTAAATGAGGTGAGGTGAACAATCCTATTTTATATTTTTCTTCTTGTAAAATAGAAGATAACATATGTACTGTAGATCCTTTTCCATTTGTTCCTCCTACATGTATACTTTTAAAAAAATTTTGGGGATCTCCTAAATAAGAACAAAAATTTTGTATTCTTTTTAACCCTGGTTTATATGATCTCAATCCTGTTTCTTGATAGATTGGAAGACGTTTAAAAATCCATTGAACTGTTTCTGTATAATTCAAGTCCCAACTATTAAAAATAATATAGCAAAAATATATTTTTTCAAAAAATTAGTTATATTCGTTATAAGATTAACTTTTAATTATTTTTCGTAATAGAATCATATTTTCATTTTATTGAAAAAATTATAGAGGAAGATATAAAAAATGGATTTCCTATAAAAAAAATTAGATTTCGTTTTCCTCCTGAACCTAATGGTTTTCTTCATATTGGGCATATAAAAGCTATATGCTTAAATTTTGAGTTAAGTAAAAAATATAAATCTCCAATTAATTTAAGATTTGATGATACTAATCCTATAGGAGAAGACAAAAATTTTATAGATTCTATAAAAAAAGATATTATTTTTTTAGATTATCATTGGGATAATGAAAGTTATGCTTCAGATTATTTTCATAAACTTTATGAATGGGCTATCGAATTAATTAAAAAAAACAAAGCTTATGTAGATGATCTACCTAAAAATATCATCCAATTTCAAAGAAAAAATCCTTTTGAAATTGGAATTGATAGCAATTATAGAAATAGATCTATAGAAGAGAATCTCTTCCTATTCGAAAAAATGAAAAATGGATTTTTTGAAGAAGGATCTTGTGTTTTAAGAGCTAAAATTAATATGAGTTCTTCAAATATGAATATGAGAGATCCAATTATGTATAGAATTTTACGAAAAAAACATCATAGAACTGGATACAAATGGTGTATTTATCCTACTTATGATTGGACACATGGTTTGTGTGATTATATAGAACAAATATCTCATTCTTTATGTTCTTTGGAATTTGAAAATAGAAGACCGTTATATAACTGGTATTTAGATCAAATTTATATTGAAAATAAAAATAAAATCAGACCTAAACAAATAGAATTTTCAAGATTAAATTTAAGTCATACTATAACTAGTAAAAGAAAAATTCAATATTTAATTGAAAAAAAAGTTATTCAATCTTGGGATGATCCACGTATTTTAACAATATCTGGATTACGTCGTAAAGGATACACTTCTGTTGCTTTAAAAAATTTTATTCATAAAATAGGGGTAACAAAAAGGAATAATATCATAGATATATCTTTTTTGGAATTTTGTATTAGAGAACATTTAAATAAAATAGCTCCCAGAGTTATGGTCGTACTCCATCCAATTAAATTAATTATTGATAATTACTTAAATACTACTGAATGGGTAAAAGCAGAAAATAATCCAGAAGATTCTAATTTTGGAAATAGAAAAGTTCCTTTTTCCAAGTTTATATATATTGAAGAAGATGATTTTTTAGAAAAAAAAGAAGGAAATTTTTTTCGTCTTTGTATTGGAAAAGAAGTAAGACTTAAAAATGCTTATATTATAAAAGCAAATTCTGTAATTAAAAATTATAAAGGAAAAATAAAGGAAATACATTGTACCTATGATCCAAGCAGTAAATCTGGAAAAAAAAACAAAATTGAAAAAAAAGAAAGAATCAAAAGTACTTTACACTGGGTCTCTATAAAACATTCTTTTCCTATAAAAATTAATTTATATAATCCCCTTTTTCTCAATAAAAATCCAAATCTAGATTTTGATAAACATATCAATCCTAAATCAAAAAATAAAATTATAGGTTATGCAGAGCCTTACTTAAAAAAAGCAAAAAAAGGAAATCATTTTCAATTTCAAAGAGTTGGTTATTTTTATGTGAATAATGAAATTATAAATGATAAAAATCAAATTATTTTCAATCAAACAGTATCTATAAAAAATAAATGGAAAAAAATAACAAAAACTTCTCTTAAATAAATTTAAGATAAAATATCTGGAAAAATGTTCTCATATTCTTTCAATCCAGTTCCTGCAGGTATTTTATGTCCTACAATTACATTTTCCTTTAATCCATGTAAATAATCAATTTTACTACTTATAGCTGCTTCACTTAAAACTTTTGTTGTTTCTTGAAATGAAGCGGCAGATATAAAAGATTTAGTTTGTAATGCAGCTCTTGTTATCCCTTGTAATATAGGTCTTGCTGTAGCAGGAATTGCATTTCTAGTTTTTATTAATTTTTTATTTTTATAATTTAACACTGTATTTTCATTTCTACAATCCCTGTAACTAATAATATCTCCATTTTTAAATATTTCAGAATTACCGGAATCTTCAACTACTTTCATTTGAGAAATCCTGTCATTTTCTTCTATAAAATCATCTTTATATTCTATATTTCCTTCCAAAAACTTAGTGTCTCCTACATCTATTACTTCTACTTTTCTCATCATTTGTAAAACAATAACTTCAAAATGTTTATCATTAATTTTTACTCCTTGCAAACGATACACCTCTTGTATTTCTTTTACTAAATATTCTTGCACAGCCCTGGGGCCTCTTATATTTAAAATATCATTAGGAGTAACTGCTCCATCGGATAAAGGCATTCCTGCTTTTACATAATCGTTTTCTTGCACAAGTATTTGATTCGATAATTTTACAAGATATTTTCTAAATTCTCCTGTTTTAGATTCCACAACAATTTCTCTATTTCCTCTTTTTATTTTTCCATGACTTACTATTCCATCCATTTCTGATACTACAGCTGGATTAGATGGATTACGTGCTTCAAATAACTCAGATAGACGAGGTAATCCACCTGTGATATCTCCTGATTTAGCAGTTCTTCTTGGAACCTTTACTAATATTTTTCCTATATTTATTTTTTCTTCATCATCTACCATTAAATGAGCACCTACCGGTAAATTATACACTTTTAATTCTTCATTTTTTTCATTAATAATTTTTAACGTTGGTATTAAATTTTTATTTCTAACCTCCGTTATTACTTTTTCCTGAAATCCAGTTTGTTCATCTATTTCCACTTGAAAAGTAACACCTTGTTCCAAATGTTGATAAGATATTATACCAGAAAATTCTGCAACAATAACTGCATTATATAGATCCCATTTGCAAATCATATCTCCCGCTTTTAATTGATCTCCATGTTTTACATATAAAGAAGCCCCATAAGGAATATTATTCACCATTAAAACAGATGATTTCTTAATATTTACAAGCTTCATTTCTGTAGATCTAGAAACAACTATTCCTATCATCCTAGGATCAGAATCTTGTTTTGTATCTAAAAATTTTAAGTCTTCAAATTCTACAATTCCATCATATTTTGCTTTTATTTGTGAAGATTCTGTAATATTTCCTGCTGTCCCTCCAACATGAAAAGTACGTAAAGTCAACTGAGTACCTGGTTCTCCAATTGATTGAGCAGCGATAACTCCTACAGCTTCTCCTTTTTGAACTATTTTTCCTGTAGATAAATTACGCCCGTAACATTTAGAACAAATTCCCATTTTTGCTTCACAAGTTAAAGGAGATCTAACTTCCACAAGTTCAATTTCAGATTTATCAATTCTTTCCGCTATTTCTTCATTAATCATATCACCTGCAGAAACTATCAATAAATTTTCTATATAAATATCATTTAAAGATATACGTCCTAAAATTCTATCAAATAAAGTTTCAACGATCTCTTCATTCTTTTTTAATGCAGAAATTTCTAATCCGCGTAAGGTTTTACAATCTTCTATTTTGATAATTACATCTTGAGCCGCATCTACTAAACGTCTTGTCAAATATCCAGCATCTGCAGTTTTTAATGCAGTATCTGCTAATCCTTTTCTAGCCCCATGAGTAGATATAAAATATTCTAAAATAGAAAGTCCTTCTCTAAAATTGGATAAAATAGGATTTTCAATAATTTCTCCTCCAGAAGATCCTGCTTTTTGAGGTTTAGCCATTAAACCACGCATCCCTGAAAGTTGACGTATTTGTTCTTTAGAACCTCTTGCTCCAGAATCTAGCATCATATATACGGGATTAAATCCTTGTCTATCTTCACGCATATATTTCATGACTTTTTCCGTTAGCATAGCGTTGGTATTTGTCCATATATCAATTACTTGATTATAACGTTCATTATTCGTGATCAATCCCATATTATAATTCATTTTTACATTATCTACTTGTTTGATTGCATGATCGACCATCTTTTTTTTATTATCAGGAATAATAATATCTCCTAATCCAAAGGACAAACCACCTTTAAATGCATTATAAAAACCTAATTCTTTAATATCATCTAAAAAGTTAGCAGTAGTAGGTACATCTGTAAGATGTAATATTTTCCCTATAATTTCTCTAAGAGATTTTTTTGTAAGAGATTCATTAATAAATCCTACTTTCTTAGGTACCACCTGATTAAATAACACTCTACCTACGGTAGTTTCTATTATTTTATTAATAAATTTTTCTTTTTCACGAAGATAAACTTTAACTTTTATCAAAGCATGTAAATCTATTATACTTTGATTATATGCTATTTCCACTTCTTCTGGGGAATAAAAAATAAGTCCTTCTCCTTTAACTTTTCTTTTAGAATCTGATACTAAAGGTTTAGTCATATAATATAATCCTAATACCATATCTTGAGAAGGAACTGTAATAGGAGATCCATTAGCAGGATTTAATATATTTTGAGAAGCTAACATTAAAAGTTGAGCTTCTAATATTGCTCCATGTGATAATGGTAAATGAACTGCCATTTGATCTCCATCAAAATCTGCATTAAAAGCTGCACAAACCAGAGGATGTAATTGAATTGCTTTTCCCTCTATTAATTTAGGTTGAAAAGCTTGAATCCCCAACCTGTGCAAAGTAGGTGCTCTATTTAATAATATAGGATGTCCTTTTAAAACATTTTCTAAAATATCCCATATCATGGGATCTCTTTTATCAATAATTTTTTTTGAAGATTTTACTGTTTTTACTATCCCTCTTTCAATTAATTTTCGTATAATAAAAGGTTTATAAAGTTCTGCAGCCATATCTTTAGGTAATCCGCATTCATGCAATTTTAAATGCGGTCCTACTACAATAACAGATCTTGCTGAATAATCTACTCTTTTTCCGAGAAGATTTTGTCTAAAACGACCTTGCTTTCCTTTTAATGCATCAGATAAAGATTTTAAAGGACGATTCGCTTCTGATTTTACAGCAGAAACTTTTCTTGAATTATCAAAAAGAGAATCTACTGCTTCTTGCAGCATTCTTTTTTCATTTCGTAAAATTACTTCTGGAGCTTTAATTTCTATAAGTCTTTTTAAACGATTATTTCTTATAAGTACACGACGGTATAAATCAGTCATATCAGAAGCAGCATAACGTCCTCCATCCAAAGGAACTAAAGGACGTAATTCAGGAGGGATTACAGCCAATACATGAATAATCATCCAAGAAGGACTCCCTCCATTTTTTTTTCCTTCTCTAAAAGATTCAACAACCTGTAAACGTTTCAAAGCTTCAATCCGTCTTTGTTTAGAGGTTTCATTATGAGCTTGATTTCTTAGTTCTATAGATAAAAAATCCAAATCTACTCTATTTAAAAGATCCTCTATACATTCTGCCCCCATTTTAGCAATAAACTTATTTAGATCGGAATCTTCTAATAACTGATTTCCTTTCGGAAGTTTGTTTAAAACTTGTAAATATTCTTCTTCAGTAAGAAAATCTCCTTTTTGAAAAGAAGATCCATCTGAACGTAAACCTAAACCTCCTTGAATTACAACATATCGTTCATAATAAATAATCATTTCAAGTTTCTTAGAAGGTAAACCTAATAAATATCCAATTTTGTTGGGAGAAGATCGAAAACACCATATATGAACAACAGGAACTACAAGACTTATATGCCCCATACGTTCTCTTCTGACTTTTTTTTCAGTTACTTCAACACCACATCTATCACAAATAATTCCTTTATAACGAATTCTTTTATATTTGCCACAGGCACATTCATAATCTTTCACGGGACCAAAAATTCTTTCACAAAAAAGCCCATCTCTTTCTGGTTTATGTGTTCGATAATTGATTGTTTCTGGTTTTAATACTTCTCCATGTGATTCCTTCAGTATAACTTCCGGAGAAGCTAGTCGAATAGTTATTCGATTAAATTTATTGTTTTTTTTTCTATTCATTTTTTTTATCATATAAAAAAAAATATGGAATAACAAAAATTTATTCTTCTAAACGGATATCTAATCCTAATCCTTTTAATTCATAACAAAGAACATTAAAAGATTCTGGATTATTAGGTTCAGGCATTGGTTCTCCTTTTACTATAGATTCATAAGTTTTTGCTCTTCCAGCAACATCATCTGATTTAACAGTCAAAATTTCACGTAAAATATTGGAAGCCCCAAAAGCTTCCAAAGCCCAAACTTCCATTTCTCCGAAACGTTGTCCCCCAAATTGAGCTTTCCCTCCTAAAGGTTGTTGGGTAATTAAAGAATAAGGGCCTATTGAACGTGCATGCATTTTATCATCTACCATATGACCCAATTTTAACATATATATTACTCCTACAGTGGCAGGTTGATCGAATCTTTCTCCTGTTCCTCCATCAAATAAATAACTGGTACCAAAACGAGGTATGTTAGCATTATCTGTGTATTTGCAAATTTCTTCTATGGTTGCTCCATCAAATATAGGTGTTGAAAATTTCATATTCAACTTCTGTCCGGCCCATCCCAATACTGTTTCATATATTTGTCCTATATTCATTCTAGAAGGAACTCCTAAAGGATTTAGAACAATATCCACAGGGCTTCCATCTTCTAAAAAAGGCATATCTTCTTCTCTTAATATTCTAGCTACTACCCCTTTATTTCCATGTCTTCCTGCCATTTTATCTCCTACTTTTAATTTTCTTTTTTTAGCAATATATACTTTTGCCATTTTAATTATCCCTGAAGGTAATTCATCACCAACAGTAATAGAAAATTTTTTATGTTTAAAAATGCTATTTAAATCATTTACCCTTATTTTGTAATTATGTAAAATTTCTGATACCAAATTATTAATTTCAATATTATCAGTCCAATCGCTAAAGTTAATTTCTATATAATTCTGTATATTATTAAGTGTTTTTGTAGTGAATTTGATCCCTTTTTTTATAATTTCCTGTTTTTTTTCATTTAGAATAGAATTATGGCATAATTTTCCATCCAAAATAGATTGTAATTTTTTAATTAAAAAATTTTTAAGATCTAAGAATTTTTTTTCATATTTTTTTTCTAAACGCGCTATTTTTATTTTATCTTGAGCTCTGGATGTTTTATCTTTTATACTTCTAGTAAAAAGTTTTGTATCTATAACAACTCCGAATAATGATGGTTCAGCTCTTAAAGAAGCATCTTTTACATTTCCGGCTTTATCTCCAAAAATTGCTCTTAATAATTTTTCTTCTGGGGTAGGGTCTGATTCTCCTTTAGGAGTTATTTTTCCAATCAGAATATCCCCAGGTTTTACTTCTGCTCCAATTCTTATGATTCCATTTTCATCTAAATCTTTAGTAGCTTCTTCACTAACATTAGGAATATCATTAGTTAATTCTTCCATACCTAATTTCGTATCACGAACTTCTAAAGAATATTCATCTATATGTATGGAAGTAAACCAATCTTCACTTACTACTTTTTCGGAAATTAAAACAGCATCTTCAAAATTGTAACCGTTACACGGAATAAAAGCAGCTTTTAAATTTCTTCCTAAAGCTAATTCTCCATTTTCTGTAGCATACCCCTCACATAAAATTTGACCCTGAATTACTCTCATTCTTTTTTTTACAATAGGTTTTAAATTTATACATGTATTTTGATTTGTTTTTCTAAATTTAATTAAATTATAAACCTTAGTTTCAGAATCAAAACTAACTAAATCTTCTCTATTTGTTCTATCATAACGAATAATTATTTTTTTTGCATCAACATATTCTACAAATCCATTTTTTTCCGCATTAATCAATATACGAGAATCCCTTGCTATTTGTTCTTCTAATCCTGTTCCTACAAGAGGGGATTCAGGTTTTAATAATGGTACAGCTTGACGCATCATATTAGAGCCCATCAAAGCTCTATTGGCATCATCATGTTCTAAAAAAGGAATTAAAGAAGCAGATATAGAAGCTATTTGATTAGGGGCTACATCTATATAATCTACTTGATTTGGTTTTACTATAGGAAAATCTCCATCTTCACGTGCTATAATTCTATCAGATAAAAAATTTCCATGTTTATCAATTGCATTAGCTTGTGCTATAATTTTTCCTTCTTCTTCTTCCGCACTTAAATATTTTACTTCATATTTCAAATCTACTTTTTTATCAGAAACAGTCCGATATGGAGTTTCAACAAATCCCATATTATTTATTTTTGCAAATACAGAAAGAGAAGATATTAATCCTATATTAGGTCCTTCTGGAGTTTCTATAGGACACAATCTCCCATAATGAGAATAGTTTACATCTCTTACCTCAAACCCTGCTCTTTCTCTAGATAATCCTCCCGGACCTAAAGCGGAAAGTCTTCTTTTATGAGTGATCTCTGATAAAGGATTTGTTTGATCCATAAATTGAGACAATTGATTTGTTCCAAAAAAAGTGTTTATTACAGATGATAGTGTTTTAGCATTAATAAGATCTACAGGCATAAAAACTTCATTATCACGAACATTCATTCTTTCTCTTATAGTTCTGGACATTCTAGCTAAACCAATACTGAATTGAGTATAAAGTTGTTCTCCTACGGTTCTTACTCGTCTATTCGATAAATGATCAATGTCATCTACTTCTCTTTTAGAATTAAATAAAGCATTTAAATGTTCTACTATTGCAATAATATCTTCTTTAGTTAAAACCAAATAATCAGGATCTATATTTAGACCAAGACGTTTATTCAAACGGTATCTTCCTACAGGACCTAAACTATATCTAGTATCAGAAAAAAAAAGTTTATCTATTACTCCTCTAGCCGTCTCCTCATCTGGAGGTTCAGTATTTCTGAGTTGTCTATAAATATATTCTACTGCTTCTTTTTCAGAATTAGTTGGATCCTTTTGTAGAGTATTATAAATAATAGAATAATCTTTTTTTCTTTCCCCTTCTTTATGTAATAAAATTGTTTTAATTTCATGATGAATCATAAGATCAATATGTTCTTCTTTCAAAAAAACATTTCTATCTATAAGAATCTCATTTTTTTCTACAGATAAAACTTCTCCTGTATCTTCGTCAACAAAATCCTCATGCCAAATTTTCAAGACCCTAGCTGCTAGAGTTCTATTTAAAATATTTTTTTCGTTATTTTTTATTTTTATTTCCTCAGATAAATCAAATATTTCCAATATATCTTTATCTCTTTCATATCCAATTGCACGTAATAAAGTTGTCATAGGTAATTTTTTTTTCCTATCAATATAGGCATACATGACATTATTAATATCTGTAGCAAATTCTATCCATGACCCTTTAAATGGAATAATTCTAGCAGAATATAGTTTTGTACCATTAGCATGATTGGATTGTCCAAAAAAAACACCTGGAGAACGATGTAATTGAGATACAATTACTCTTTCCGATCCATTAAAAATAAAAGAACCGGATGGGGTCATATAAGGACATGTACCTAAATAAACATCTTGATATACAGTTTCAAAATCTTCATGTTCAGGATCAGTACAATATAATTTTAATTTAGCTTTTAAAGGAACACTATAAGTTAAACCTCTTTCTATACACTCTTCTATTGAATATCTAGGAGAATCTATAGAATAACCTTTAAATTCTAAAACAAAAGAATTTCTAGCATCAGAAATAGGAAAATTTTCTGTAAAAGCTTTGAATAATCCTTCGTTTTTTCTATCTTCCGGTTTTGCATCTAATTGAAAAAATTCTTTAAATGATTTGATTTGGATATCTAAAAAATCCGGATATCCCACTTGTTTTGCTACTGAGGCAAAAGTGATTCTTTTTTTTTCTGTACTCACCAATTTTAATTTAAAAAATGTAAATTTTCCTACTTTAATTCCACTTCAGCACCTATTTCTTCAAATTTATTTTTAAAATCTTCCGCTTCTTTTTTATTGACAGATTCTTTAAGAACACTGGGGAGATTATCTACTAAATCTTTAGATTCCTTAAGACCTTTACCAGTAATTTCTTTAACTAATTTTACTACAGATAATTTAGAATTTCCAGATGATTTTAAAATTATGTTAAAAATACTTTTTTCTTCTTTTTCATAGGTTTTTTCTTTTTGAGATGAAGAGGCTTCCACTTTCACTGAAGTAGATGGTTCTATTCCATATTTTCTTTTTAAAAGAGTAGCTAATTCATTAACTTGTTTTACGGTTAAATTAACTAATTGTTCTGCTAGCTTTTCTATCATTTTATTTTATTATTTATTAAATTACCCTAAGATAACAGTAGGTATATATTTTCATTTTTTATTTTTAGAAGATAAGGCTTCTAAAAGATTACATATTTTATATTTTGTTGAATTTAGAAAAGATGAAATAACATCCTTTATTGAGAATTGAAGTATATTGAATATTTCAATAATAATATCTTCCTTTGATTTCAAATGGAGTAATACATTTAAATCTTTATTTCCACCAAAATAAAAAGATTGTTGAGCGTAAGCTCCCTTTAAATAAGGTTTATCAGTTATCTCTTGAATATGGAAATTTTTTATAATTTTTGAAGCAATATTTGCAACATTCAAATTTGAAAATAATAAAGTTGTATTTCCATTTAAAATAGAAAAAAAAGAGTCAAATTTCTGATTTTTTATTTTTTTTATAGCTTTTTTCAACAAAGTATTTTTCACCATTCTCATTTTAATACTATGTTTATGAAAACTTTTTCTAAGAATAGATATTTGATTAGAATTTAAATTGGATGTATTAATCAAATATATTGTTTCATTATTAGATAATATATAAACTAATTTTAATAGTTCTTTTTTTTTATTTTCTTTATTCATTTTTTCACGTATTCACGAAATTTTTTAAATCTAATGGAATACCATAACTCATAGTACTAGATAAGTAAATACTTTTTATATAAGAGCCCTTAGATGTAGAAGGTTTATTTCGAATAATTATTTTTATAAATTCTCCAATATTCTCTAATAAATGTTGATGTGAAAATGAAACTCTTCCTACCGAAGCATGAACAATTCCATAACGATCTGATTTAAAAGTTATTTTTCCAGATTTAATTTCTTTTACAGATTTTTCTGGATTTACAGAAACAGTTTCCATTTTAGGATTTGGCATTAATCCTTTAGGTCCCAATATTTTTCCTATAGTACTCAATTTATTCATAACAGAGGGAGTGGCTACAATAACATCTATATCTGTCCATCCAGACTTAATTTTTTCAATATAATTTAATCCAACATAATCAGCCCCTACTTTTTTAACTTCTAATTCTTTATCTTTAGGTACTAAAGCTAAAATACAAATATTTTTACCTGTACCATGAGGTAGCGATACTGTCCCTCTTACCATTTGATTAGGTAAACGGACATCTATACCAAGACGGATAGAAATATCAATAGACGCATCAAATTTTACAAAATTAATTTCTTTTACAAGAAGTATTGCTTCTTTCAAAGAATACTTTTTACTAGAAATTTTATCTAGAATTTTCTTTTTATTTTTAGTTAACTTTTTTGACATAAATACAATGAAATTTTTTTAACAATCAATTTCTATCCCCATAGATCTAGCAGTTCCAGAAACCATAGATATAGCGGATTTAATTGAAAAACAATTCAAATCTTCCATTTTATTCTTTGCAATTATTCGAATTTCATTTAAACTTATTTTTCCTATTTTATAACGATTAGATTCTTTAGATCCTTTTTCTTTTTTTAGAACATTCAATAATTGAATAGATACTGGAGGTTTTTTGATAAAAAAAGAAAATGATTTATCTTCATACACGGTTATTACAACAGGACATATTGTCCCTATTTTATTTTGAGTCAAAGAATTATACTGTTTACAAAATTCCATAATATTTACTCCAGAACTACCCAAAATAGGCCCAATAGGGGGGGCAGGACTTGCTTTTCCGCCATTAATTTTCTGTATTTTAATTTTTTTTATCGTTTTTTTTCTTATTGTACCCATGATTTTATTAAATTTTTTCTATCTGTGTAAAGTTCAATTCTAATGGAGTTTTTCTTCCAAAAATTAAAACGGCTAATTCTAATTTTCTTTTTTCTTCATTTATTTTTTCAATTGTTCCATTAAATCCAGTAAAAGGACCATCTGTAACTTTAATTGTTTCTCCTACTATAAAAGGAACACTGATATTTTCATAACTTTCTGAAAGTTGATCTATTTTTCCTAACATCTTATTTACTTCTTCTTTCCTCATAGGAATAGGAATAGCGGATGCCCCTTTTCCTTCACTTAAAAAATTTATAACTCCAGGAACATTTTTTATCGCATGTGCTGCTTCTCCTTCTAAATTTATTTCTATCATGACATATCCAGGATAATGAACTTTTTCTCGATGAATTTTTTTCCCTTTTCTCATTTGTATCACTTTTTCAATAGGAACTAATACTTTTCCTATATATTCTTGAAATCCGTTATTTCTAACTTCATTTTCAATATATAATTTAACCTTGTTTTCTTGTCCACTCATGGTTTTTATTACATACCACTTTTTTTCCAAATCACTCATTAATATATAATTTTATAAAGAAAATAATTTTTTAATCAACAAAATAAAAAAACCATCCACTCCATATAAAAATATGGATAGAATTATGGAAAAAAAAGAAACAATCATTGTTTTTGCTTGTAAATCCTCCCATTTAGGCCATGTAATACAATGAAAAAATTCGTTATAAATATCTAAAAAAAAATTATTTTTCCTCATGTATTGTACGAATAATCAATGCACGGATGGTAAGGATCGAACTTACGACCTTCGGTTTTGGAGACCGATGCTCTACCAACTGAGCTACATCCGTTTTCAAATTATATTGTTGCTAAATTAATCCATTATATGAATAACTTGTCCCGCTCCTACTGTTTTTCCTCCTTCACGAATAGCAAAACGTAAATTCTCATTTAATGCTATAGGTTGATGTAATTCAACTTCCATAGAAACATTATCTCCAGGCATAACCATTTCTATTCCATCTGGTAAATGAATTTCTCCTGTAACATCTGTTGTTCTTAAATAAAACTGAGGACGATATTTATTATGAAAAGGAGTATGTCTACCTCCTTCTTCTTTTGTAAGAATATATACTTCTGCTTTAAATTTTTTATGAGGCTTAACAGATCCTGGTTTACCAACTACCATTCCTCTTTTGATATCTTTTTTTTCTATTCCTCGTAACAATAAACCGACATTATCTCCTGCTTGACCTTTATCTAATATTTTTCTAAACATTTCAACTCCTGTTACTGTAGATGATAATTTATTTTCTCCCATTCCAATTATATCCACTAAATCTCCTGTATTAATAATTCCACTTTCAATACGACCTGTTGCTACTGTTCCTCTTCCTGTTATAGTAAAAACATCCTCTACAGGCATCAAAAAGGGTTTATCCATTTCACGAATTGGGTCAGGAATATAATCGTCTAATACTTTCATTAAATCTTTTATTTTTTCTATCCATTTTTTTTCTCCATTTAAAGCTCCTAAAGCTGATCCTTGTATAATAGGGATATTTTCTCCATCATATTCATATTTAGAAAGTAATTCTCTAATTTCCATTTCTACTAATTCTAATAATTCTGGATCATCTACTTGATCTACTTTGTTCATAAATACCACAATTTTTGGAACTCCTACTTGACGAGATAATAATATATGTTCTCTAGTTTGAGGCATAGGACCATCCGTAGCAGCCACTACTAGAATCGCTCCATCCATTTGAGCAGCTCCTGTAATCATATTTTTTACATAATCTGCATGTCCAGGACAATCAACATGTGCATAATGCCTTTTTTCTGTTTCATATTCTACATGAGATGTATTAATAGTAATTCCTCTTTCTTTTTCTTCAGGAGCATTATCAATTGCATCAAAACTTTTTTCTTCTGCTAATCCAATTTCTGATAAAACTTTTGTAATTGCAGCAGTTAGAGTTGTTTTTCCATGATCTACATGACCTGTAGTTCCTATATTTACATGTGGTTTGTTTCTTATAAATTTTTCTTTTGCCATGATTATTAAAATATTGAGTTTAAAAAAAAGCCAACGGCGGGAATTGAACCCGTGCCCTCTTCCTTACCAAGGAAGTGCTCTACCACTGAGCTACATTGGCTATGAATATTATTCTCATAGAGCGGAAGACGGGATTCGAACCCGCGACATTCAACTTGGAAGGCTGATGCTCTACCAACTGAGCTACTTCCGCTATATGAGGAGAGCAGGATTCGAACCTGCGAAGGCAAAGCCAACAGATTTACAGTCTGTCCTCGTTAACCAGACTTGAGTATCTCCCCAAAAGCCGGTGGAGGGATTCGAACCCACGACTCCGAGATTACAAATCACGTGCTCTGACCAACTGAGCTACACCGGCTATTTAAATTGTATTCGTAATAATGAAAATCAGGACAATACAAATCTATAGAGATTTTTATAATTCTCAAAAAAATAATAAACTTTATAGAATTTTTACATTTTTAATTTTACGTTTAAATATGAATAATGAAAAGGCTCCAACAGATATCATAATATCTGATAAATTAAAAATAGGTTTAAAAAATTTTAAATGATAACCTCCAAAAAATGGAATCGAGGGAGGAAAATAAGTATCTATTATAGGAAAATAAAACATATCTACTACACATCCTTCCATAAAAGGAGCATATCCCCTTACTTTTCCTTTTTTTTTATCGAAAAAATCATAATTTATTTTAGATATTCCAAAATAAGGCATCCATTTTTCATATTTTTGATTATAAATTGTTCCTGAATCAAATAACAATCCATATAAAGCGCTATCAAAAAAATTCCCCATAGCTCCCGATAAAATTAAACTGATAGAAACAGTTAAATATTTTGAAGAGCCTCTCTTTATATTTATGTAGAGAAAAGTAAAAATAAGAAAAACCAAAAAAAATCGTAAAATACTTAACAGTATTTTTCCATGATGACCTATTCCAAAACTAATACCATAAGCCATTCCTGGATTTTCTACAAAAAGAATACGGAAAAAAGGGAGGATATAAATTCCACTTCCTAATTCAAAATGAGTTTTGATATAAATTTTTAAAATTTGATCTATTGATAGAATAGAAAAAATAATTAAAATAAATTTTTTCAAAAAAATTTATTTATTTATTTTTTCTACTAATCTCTTTCCTTCAATACTTAAAGTAGTATGAGGAACGGCCATCAAACGTTCTTTAGGAATTAATTTTTTGGTTATACGACAAATACCATAATCTTGATTCTCTACTCTAATTAAAGCCAAATTTAAACTTTTTATAAATTTTTGTAAATGTTCCACAATTTGAGCATTCTGTTCCTTACTCAAAGTTTCTGATCCTTCATCAAAAGCTTTAAAAGTCGGATAAGTATCATCTGTTCCATTATTTTTATCATTAGAAAAAGATTTCTTAAAAATTGATAAATCCTTTTTTGCTTTTTTCAATTTTTCAAGTATAAGTTGACGAAACTCTTTTCTTTCTTCCATAGAATATCTTTGTTTTACTTTTCCTTTCATTTTCTTATATTTTCTACTTTTCGTATCTGCATATATAATATGTTTTTTTCTTCAAAAAAGATTTTTTCTTCTTCTTCCTCATTAAATTTCGGGGTTTTTTTTTGTAAGAAAATATCTATAGCAAGAGTTTCTATACAAATGAAATCTTTATTTTTTTGTAAAATAGTTTGTACTTTATCTTGAAACTTGTGATTATCTATGATCCTTATATATACAAATATTTTTTCAACTACATTATATTTACGATTTTTTCTCAATTTTTGTATATGTCTAATTAATTCTCTAACAAATCCTTCTTCCAAAAGAATGTCTGTAATCCGTAAATCTAATGCTATCGTAAATTTAGAATCAAACAAAACTGACCAACCTTTAATATATTCAGTACTAATTTTGACATCTTCCAAAGAAAGAAATATTTTTTCTTTTTTTAGAAAAAAAATGCATTTTCTATTTTTTTCGATTTCTCTAATTTTTTCTTGACTAAATTTTTTTATAATTTCAGAAATCTCCTGTATTTTTTTTCCAAATTTAGGCCCTAAAGATTGGTAATTAGGTTTAATATGTTTTATGAATTCAAGATTTTTGTAAGAAGAAGGGAATTCTATTTGTTTTACATTCGCTTCTCTAAATATAATTTCAGATGCAAACGACTGTTGTAATTGAAAATACATTTTTTTATCAGAAACAAGAATAAGTAATTTTTGTAAAGGTTGCCGAATTTTGATTTTATTTTTTTTTCTTATAGAAAAAACCATTGTAATTATTTTCTGAATCCAAAGCATCCCATTTTCCAATTCTTGATTGATTAAATTAAAATTATAACTAGGAAAATTTGTTAAATGAATACTTTTAAAAGTTTCTTTTTTAGTAACAGAATTTAAATCAACATATAATTTTTCAGAAAAAAACGGAGCAATAGGAGAAATTAATTTGGATACAACAATTAAACATCTATAAAGAATTTGATATGCAGATACTTTGTTTTTTGTATATTCTTCTTTCCAAAATCTTCTTCGACATAATCTTACATACCAATTGCTTAACTTATCTAAAACAAAAGAATAAATCAAACGAGCCGCTTTAGTTGGATTATAGTTTGCATAGTAATTATCTGTTTTTTGAATAAGAGTATTTAATTCAGAAATGATCCAAAAATCCAATTTTGTATAAGAATTTAAGCATTCTTTTTCTTTGTAAGAAAATCCATCAATATTAGCATATAAAACAAAAAAAGAATAGACATTATATAATGTTCCAAAAAATTTGTTCATAATAGTATGAATTTCATCTTCATTAAATTTTAAATTATCCCAAGGTTCAGAATTACATATAATATACCAACGTATAGCATCAGGACCATAATTATCTATTAAATTAAAAGGATTTATAGTATTTCCTTTACTCTTTGACATTTTACGACCATACTGGTCTAAAACCAATCCTGTTGATACAACATTTTTATATGCTATAGAATCAAATAACAAACTACTAATAGTATGCAAAGTAAAGAACCATCCTCTTGTTTGATCTATTCCTTCCGAAATGAAATCAGCGGGAAACAAAAAATTTTTATCTATATATTCTTTGTTTTCGAATGGATAATGAAATTGAGCATATGACATGGCTCCAGAATCAAACCATACATCAATCAAATCAGATTCCCTTTTCATAGGTTTTCCTTTAGAAGAAACCAATATAATTTCATCCAAAATATGCTTATGCAAATCTATTTTATCATAATTATTATCACTCATATCATCTAATATAAAAGCTTTAAACACATTATGTGACATAAAACCATATTTAATAGATTTTTGAATTTCCAAAAATAATTCCTTAATTGATCCTATTACAATTTCTTCATCTCCTTTTTCTGTTCTCCAAATAGGAAGAGGCGTTCCCCAATATCTAGAACGTGAAAAATTCCAATCTTTTATATTTCTTAGCCAAGAATCAAAACGCTTTTTCCCTGTAAAATCAGGATACCATTGAATTTTTTGATTCAAATTAATCATTTTATCTTTTATTTCTGTAGTTTTTATAAACCATGAATTTAATAGATAATAAAGTATTGGTTTTTCTGTCCTCCAACAGTGTGGATAAAGATGAACATGTTTTTCCGTTCTAAATATTTTTTCTTCTTTTTCTAGAAAAAAAATTATCTCTTGATCTACTGAAAAAAAATTATTTTTTTTTGTGTTAAATTCATTTTTAACATATTTTTCCGAAAATCCATGAGGAAAACTTTTTATAAATTTTCCTTGAAAATCTACTAAAGGAACAGGTATGTTTTCTTCATTTAAAACTAACATTGGAGGAATATTGTATTTTTTAGCTATCATAAAATCATCCATTCCAAATGTGGGAGAAATATGAACAATTCCTGTTCCTTCATCATCATGAACAAAATCTCCTGTTATAATTTGAAAAGCATTTTTTTCGTTATAATAAGGTTTAAACCAAGGTAATAATTGTTCATATTTACTGAATATTAATTCTTTTCCTTTAAATTTTTCTATTACTAAATAAGGAATTTTATGATTTTTTTCTCTACCATTGTTATTATAAGCATCTAATTCAATGTTGCTTGAAACAGAATAAAACTGATTTGATAATAATATTTTATTAATTGATTTTTCAGAAAAAACAATGTTTTCTTTTAAAAAAGTATACGTATTATAAGTTTTAACTAATACATAGTTTATATTATAGCCAAAAGCTAATGCTGTATTTGAAGGGATAGTCCAAGGAGCCGTTGTCCATGATATAAAATATATATCTCCTAAAATATTTTTAAATTTTTTAGGTAAAGTATTTTTAATTGCTTTAAATTTCAAAAACGGAGATAATTGTTTTACTTCTTTATAAGTTCCAGGCATATTCAACTCATGATAGCTTAAACCAGTTCCTGCTGCAGGAGAATAAGGTTGAATCATAAAACCTTTATAAATAAGATTTTGATTATATAATTTTTTGATTCCCCACCATACACTTTCTATATACTTTGTATTATAAGTAATAAAAGAATTATCTAAATCTATGGAATACCCCATTTTTTCTGTAAATAATTTCCATTTATTCAACGATATATTCACAAAATTTTTACAAAGATTATTATATTCTTTTACACTCATTTTTTTTCCTATATCATTTTTAGTAATTTTCATGTATTTTTCTACATTTAATTCTACTGGAAGTCCATGAGCATCCCAACCTGCCTTTCTAAAAACATTTTTACCTTTTAGGGTATAATATCTGCAAAAAATATCCTTTATGGTTCTAGCTAAAATATGATGAATTCCAGGATTTCCATTTAAAGATGGAGGGCCTTCATATAATATATATGAAAGGGTTTTTTTTTTATTATGAAAATTAGAATTATTTTGAAAAATCTTATGTTTCTTCCAATATTGAGAGATTTCTATATTTATGTTTCTAATATTCAATTCTTTATATTCTCTAAATGTTTTTAACATAAGGCTATAATAAATAATAAATTAATGATCTTCTATTTTATTTAATAATTTTTATATGAATAAAAACGAAATCCTTTATTGCAAAAAAAAAGAAGAAACTCCATTAATCAAGCAATATAATGATATAAAAGCTAAATATCCAGATACAATTTTATTATTTCAAGTTGGAGATTTTTATGAAACTTTTGGAGAAGATGCCATTAAATGTTCCCAAACATTAAATATTGTTTTAACCAAACGATCTCATATACACTTAGCAGGATTCCCTTACCATTCTTTGAGTACCTATTTACCAAAATTGATACGTTCAGGATTTCGTGTTGCGATTTGTGATCAATTAGAAGAACCTAAAAAAGGTAAAAATATTGTAAAAAGAGGAGTCACAGAACTTGTGACTCCAGGAATAGCTATAGATGAAAATATTATATATCCTAAATCAAATAATTTTTTAGCTTCTATTCATGTAGGAAAAAATCAAAATCTGGGTTTAAGTTTCTTGGATATTTCTACTGGTGAATTTTTTGTAACAGAAGATACACAAAATAATATTTTACAATATTTAAAACATTTTCATCCTAGTGAAGTTCTTTTTCAAAGAAAAGAAAAAAAATTTTTTGATCAATTATTAAAAGGAAAATACTATACATTCTTACTGGAAGATTGGATATTTGATTATTCATTTGCATATGAAAAATTGACATCTCATTTTAAAATGAACTCTTTAAAAGGATTCGGTATTAATGATTTAAAATTAGGAATTATTTCTTGTGGAGTTGTTTTATCATATTTACATAATACACTGCATTTTAATATTAAACATATTTCTAACATACGAAGAATAAAAAAAGAAGAACATATGTGGATAGATGATTTTACTTTTCGTAATTTAGAAATATTTCATCCTTTGAATAAAGAAGGGGTTTCTTTAATTAATATATTAGATCACACCCTCACTCCTATGGGAGGAAGATTATTGAAAAATTGGATTCTTTTTCCTATAAAAAATTTATTTCATATAAAAAAACGTCATCAAATAGTACAAGAATTATGCGATCATAACATGATACGTACTTTTATAAAGATAAAACTCAAAGATGTTTATGATATAGAAAGAATAATTTCTAAAATAGCTATTGGAAAGATTTCTCCACGTGAAATGTATACATTATATAAATCTTTGATCTCCATAAACGAAATACAAAAAGAATTTCTATCTCAAGAATCAAAAATTTTTATAAATATTGGAAACTCTTTTCAGAACTGTAATTTCATATGTGAAAAAATAGCGAAAACAATACAAAAAAATCCTCCTCATCAAATTGAAAAAGGAAAAGGAAATGTTGTAATTCAAGGATTTTCCAAGGAACTAGATGAAATTCGTATGATGTACTTTTCTCAAAAAGAATATTTAGAAAAACTTTGTTCAATCGAACAATTAAAAACAGGAATTAATAATTTAAAAATTGGATATAATAATATTTTTGGATATTTTTTTGAAGTTAAAATTTCTAAGAAAAAAAAAGTCCCATTTCACTGGGTACAAAAACAAACATTGACAAATTCTATTCGATATATTACTGAAGAATTAAAAAATTACGAACTAAAGATTTTTAATGCAGAACAAAAAATATTTTTTTTAGAGAAAGAAATATTTAATAATCTAGTCAATCAGATATTAGAAAAAATAAAACCATTACAACAAAATGCAAAAACAATTGCAAAATTAGATGTATTATCCTCTTTTTCTAGTTTAGCATTAGAAAATAATTATGTAAAACCAAAAGTTAATGATTCCTTAAAAATATCAATAATAAAAGGACGACATCCAGTTATTGAAAGACAATTTATTGATAAAGCTTCTTACATTCCTAATGATATAATCTTAAACAAGATAGATCAACAAATATTAATAATTACAGGGCCTAATATGTCTGGAAAATCTGCTATTTTACGTCAAACTGCTATTATTATACTTATGGCTCATATTGGAAGTTTTGTCCCTGCTAAATATGCAGAAATAGGATTAATAGACAAAATATTCAGTAGAGTTGGAGCATCCGATAACATTTCTTTAGGGGAGTCTACTTTTATGGTCGAAATGAATGAAACAGCCAATATATTGAATAATCTTTCCAGAAGAAGTTTTCTTATTTTAGATGAAATAGGAAGAGGAACAAGTACTTATGATGGAATTTCAATAGCAAAATCTATCATAGAGTTTTTACATACAAAAAATTTCCGTCCTTTAACCTTATTTGCGACACATTATCATGAATTAAATGAAATGAGTATTTTCTTTAGAAGAATAAAAAACTATCATATTTCTGTAATAGAAAAAAATGATAACATTATTTTTATGCGAAAACTGACAGCTGGAGGTAGCGAACAAAGTTTTGGAATTTATGTAGCTAAAATATCAGGAATGCCCATAGAAATTATTGAAAAAGCAAAAAAAATATTAAACATATTAAAATCAAAAAAAAATAAAATGGAAATAAATAAAAAAAAAGTTTTTTATTTATTAAATAAAATAATTTTTTCTTTAAAAAAAAGAAAAGAGATTGATACTTTATCCCTGGAAGAGATCACTATAAAAATTCATGAAATTAAAAAATTATTGGATTATTAAAATTTGCTATATATATAAAGTGTATTTAAATTAGTCATTTAAATTCGGCGCGAGAATAGCTCAGTTGGTAGAGCACGACCTTGCCAAGGTCGGGGTCGCGGGTTCAAATCCCGTTTCTCGCTTATTAATTTTTTTAATCGCCCGGATGGTGGAATAGGTAGACACACAGGACTTAAAATCCTGTGATCATTGTGATCGTACGGGTTCAAATCCCGTTCCGGGTATTTTTATTGACTATAATTAAAATAATTAGGTGATTCTTTAGTAATATTTACACTGTGCGGATGATTTTCTTTTAATCCTGAATTCGTTATTTTTACAAATTTAGCTGTTTTCATAAGTTCTGTAATAGTGGAAACACCGCAATATCCCATACCAGAACGTAATCCTCCACAAATTTGATAAATTACATCTTTCATTTTTCCTTTATAAGGGACTATAGCTTCTATTCCTTCCGGAACAGATTTTTCATTAAATTGAAAATAACGATCTCTACTCCCTCTTTTCATAGCTATTAAAGACCCCATTCCTACATAAGTTTTAAACTTTCTACCTTGAAAAATAACTTCTTCTCCTGGAGCTTCATCAGTTCCTGCAAATATTCCCCCAATCATAACTGAACTAGCTCCAGCAGCAATAGCTTTTACTACGTCTCCTGAATACCGGATCCCTCCATCAGAAACAACGCTAACATTTCTTTTTTTAGCATATTCATAAACATCATTAATAGCTGTTATTTGAGGCATTCCTACTCCAGATATAACCCTTGTAGTACAGATAGACCCTGAACCAATCCCTACTTTTAAAACAGTAGAACCAGCATCTATCAAATCTTTAGCCCCTTCCATAGTCACTATATTCCCTGTTAATAATGTGATTTTAGGAAAAGAATTTCTGATTAACTTTATTGTTTGTAATATTTTGTAAGAATGACCATGCGCTGAATCTATCGCTATAATATCTGCTCCTACCTTTACTAAAGATTCTACTCTTTCCATAGTTTTTTCATCTATACCAATAGCTGCACCTACACGTAGACGCCCCCTAGAATCTTTACAAGCATTAGGGTATTCAATTAAATTATCAATATCTCTAATCGTAATTAATCCTACTAATTTATTATAGTTATCCACTATAGGCAATTTTTCTATTCTTTCTTTTAACAAAATATTCTTAGCTTCTTCTAGTGTTATATTTTTATTAGATGTAATTAACTTTTCTTTTGTCATTACTTCTTCAACTAGAGAGTCTAAATCTGTACGATATTTTATATCTCTTCTGGTAATAATCCCTACTAACAAATGATCTTTTTCTATAACAGGTAATCCAGAAATTTTAAACTTTTTCATAAGATATTGAGCATATCTTAATGTTGAATTTCTGGAAAGAGTAATAGGATCATCTATCATCCCACTTTCACTTCTCTTGACTTTATAAACCTCTTCTGATTGATTTTCTATATTCATATTTTTATGAATAATCCCTATTCCACCTTCTCTAGCTATGGATATAGCTAAAGAGCATTCCGTAACTGTATCCATGGCTGCGCTTAATATAGGAATATTCATAGTAATATCAAGTGTGAGTGATGTTTTAAGAGAGACTTCTGATGGAAGAACTGAAGAATAAGAAGGAACGAGCAATACATCATCAAAAGTCAAAGCTTCTTTTAAAATCTTTTTATTTAAAGACATAATTTTTATTTTAAAATATATAATTTTGTTTACTGTGTTTTTTTTATAACAACATTAATATTCTTATTTTCAAAATAAAAAGAAAAAATAAAATTTATTTTGTACTCTATTTTAAAAAAATACAAATAATGATATATTTTTTCATTCCAAATTTTTATATAAATTTGCCCAGAATATGTAATAACTGAAATACTATCGATTATGATGAAAAAATTAAGAATTACAGTCACTACGATTTTGTTAGCAATATTTTTATTTACTATTAGTTGCAACAACAAAAATAAAAATGAAAATAACTCTACTACAACAGAAGAGGAAAAAACAGCTAATAACAATGAAAATCAAACAGATTCTACGAACACAAACACAAATACGCCTCCTACAACTAGTGAGGATACCTCAAAAAATAACAATGAGGAAAACAACAATAATCCATCTGAAAAAGAGAAAGTAACGACTGAAGAAAACGATAAGAATAAATAAAATAGATCAAAAAAGAAAAAGCGAAAATTACATTTTCGCTTTTCAGCTTTTTACTCTTGCCTTTTTACCTTTTAGAGTTCTAAAATAATAGATTTTAGATCTTCTAACTTTTCCTTTTTTATTTATCTCTATTTTTTGTATGTTAGGTTGATTGAGTATAAATATACGTTCTATTCCTATTCCTGCACTTATTTTACGAATAGTAAATGTTTTAGTTAATCCTTTTCCTTGTTTTTTGATAACTACTCCTTTAAAAGATTGAATTCTTTTTTTTTCTCCTTCTTTAATTTCGAAAAAAACAGTTATTGTATCTCCTGAATGAAATAATGGAAAATTATTTTTAGTATAATAATATTTTATAATATTTTGTAACATAATTTTGTTATAATTTTTTTATTTCATATATAATTTTTTTCGATAAAAAATCAGCTTTTTTTCTCGAAGTACTTTCTGTGTGTATTCTAATAATATTTTCAGTATTTGACTTTCTGATATGTATCCATTCATTAGATTTTAAATAAATTTTAATTCCATCACTAAAATCCATTTTTTTTCCTTTATATTTTTTTTTTATTGTTCTTAATAATATTTTAATTCGTTCATGAGAAGAAAATCGAATTTTTTTTTTCGACATGAAATAATTAGAATATCTTTTTTTTAATTTAGATAATGGAATATTAGCTAGTTTAGCTATTTTAGTTAAAAATAATGCAATTCCGATCAATGCATCTCTTCCATAACGTAAATCAGGATAAATAATACCTCCATTTCCTTCTCCTCCAACAACAGCATGAACTTCTTTCATTTTTTTTACAACATGTATTTCTCCAACAGGAGTAGAATAATAAGGAACTCCTTTTTTGATAGAAAGATCTTTTAATGCATGAGAAGATGATAAAGTCGAAACAATAGGTCCAAATTTATTTTCCAATATATAATCTGATATAGACACTAAAGTATATTCTTCTCCAAAAAAATCCCCGTTTTCGCAAATAAATACTACACGATCCACATCAGGATCTACGGAAATTCCTAAATCGGCTTTTATATTCGGGACTTTTTTACAGATTTCTCTTAAATTTTTTTCAATAGGCTCAGGATTATGAACAAAATCTCCATGAGGATCACAATACATTTTAATAACATGAACTCCCAAATATTTTAATAAAATAGGAACAGCTATTCCTCCTGTAGAATTAATTCCATCTACCACAATTTTAAATTTAGCTTTTTGAATAATATTTTTATCTATAATAGGTAATGAAAGAATTTTTTCTATATGTTTTTGAATATAATTATCAATCTTAAAAAGATTACCTAATTTTTTATACGAAGAAAAATTAAAATATTTTTTTTCTGCTATATAAAACAATTTTTCAAAATCTTCTTCAGATAAAAATTCTCCATAAGAATTAAACATTTTTAATCCATTCCAATTTTTAGGATTATGACTTGCAGTTAACATTACACCTCCATCAGCTTTCTCATTCATTACAGCAATTCCAACAGTAGGAGTTGTAGATAAACCAATATTTATAACATCCACCCCAAGACTTTGAAAAGTAATTATTAAAAATTTTTGAAATAAAACAGAAGAAACCCTACCATCTCTCCCTAATATTATAACAAATTTTTTCTTATTTTTATACTTTTTTTTCATCCAATAAACATATCCTGCCGAAAATTGAATTATGTCTATAGGAGAAAAGCCTTTTCCAACTCCCCCCCCCAATGTTCCTCTTATTCCAGATGAAGATTTTATAAGTGTCAAAAACTAATTGAATTTGTTTATTACAAACAAAAATACAAAATTAAATTTTTTGATTTATTCAAATTCTATAACTTTTATAGGAGTAATTTTTTTAATAAAAAACAAAGAAGGAAAGAATATTGTTATAAAACAAATAAAGATAACAGATAAGTTGATAATAATAATATGAGATATATTGATGGAAACAGGAACAAAATCAACAAAATATTGTATTTTGTTTAATAATATTAAATGAAATTTTTTTTGTAACACTAATAAAATGATTCCAACAATATTTCCTATAATTAATGAAGGGATCAATATTTGTATGATATACAATAAGAATATTTTATGTATAACTTTATTTTCCGCTCCTAAAGTTTTTAAAATTCCTACAGTTTTAATTCTTTCTAAAAGAAGAATTAGAATAAATACAATCATATTAATACTTACAGATGCAAAAATAATAAGACTAATTACAATAATATTTACGTCAAATATATTTATCCATTTTATAAGATCATGATTATTTTGGATAGTTTTTATTAAAAATCCTTTAGGTATTTTATTAAAAATTTTTTTCTTTATATTTTCATAGGAAACAAAGATTTCAAATCTTTCCACTAAATCTTTTTTACATCTGTAGATTTGTTGAATATATTTTATGTTTCCAATAATATATACATCATCAAATTCTGGGATTCCAGTTTCATATAAACCAGAAATTATAAATTTTTTAGAAATAAGAACAGGGTTTCCTTTTTTATTAAAAAAAATAAAATCTATTTTGATCTTGGATCCAAGATTTAATCCTAATGATAATAATACTTTTTTAGATAATAAAATATTATTCTTACACAAGAGTTTTTTTTTAAAAGAATTTTCCTTAATTAAGAAATATTGAAAAAAAACGGGATTATAATCTTCATATAAACCTTTGAATATGTATCTATCTATTTTTTTATTTGTATAAATAATTACATTTTTCTCGGAAATTCCATGAATTTTTTTTACTAAATTGGATTTTAAAATATTTTTCAATAAAAAGTTCTTTTTTTTTACAGAAAAAAAAGGAAAACTTTTTATTGAATTGTCTTTATATATAAGAATTTGGCCTTGAACATTTAATAGTTTGTCTTTTATAATTTCTTTAAATCCGAATCCTATAGAAAAAGTTAAAAAAGCTATAATTAAACCAAAAATTATTGTTGTTTGTGTTAGAATAACTATTCTACGAAGAGTTTTATTTTTTCTACAATCCTGCCAAACCGTTTTTTTGGAAAAAAACCATTCAAAATTCAATTTTATTTAATTCTATTATTCTAAATATCTTCATCTAAATAATTGTCACTATTAAAGTCAATATCAGGTTCTGATAATGGATTTTTTTCAAAATCCTCATAAGAATAAGGAGGAGACATAAAAAGATTTTCTTTATCAAGAACATTTTTTTTGTAATCTTCTTCCAAAGCTAATGAAGTATATTTTTTTTCTTCTAAGTTTACAAATTTAGCTTGATCACTTATAAACTTTAAACGAAATTTATCTAGCCCTCCATTTCTATGTTTAGCAATTATGATCTCTGCCTGACCTATACAAGAGTCATTTTCTTCGTCAGAATCCCAAATTTGAAATCCATAATATTCAGGTCTGTAAATAAATAGAACGATATCTGCATCTTGTTCAATAGCTCCTGATTCCCGTAAATCAGATAATACGGGGCGTTTACTCCCTCCTCTCGTTTCTACTGCTCTAGATAGTTGAGATAAAGCTATTATTGGGATGTCAAGTTCTTTAGCTATAGATTTGAGATTCCTAGAAATAACTGAGATTTCTTGTTCTCTATTCTGTAGTTTAGAACCATAATCATGAGCTCCCATCAATTGCATATAATCTATAAATATCAATTTAATTCCATGTTTAGATATTAACCGACGACATTTTGCACGTAAACTAAATATAGATAAAGAAGGTGTATCATCTATAAATAAAGGAACATTTTTCAAATTATTAGTTTTGTGTAACAAACGTTTCCAATCTACTTGAGATAAGTTAGCTCTTTTAATTTTATCTGAAGAAATTCCGGTTTCTGAAGAAATTAACTTTGTAATTAATTGAATTGAAGACATTTCTATTGAAAAAATTATAATTGGAATTTTTTGATCTACAACTATATTTCTTACCATAGATAACATAAAAGTTGTTTTCCCCATTCCAGGCCTAGAAGCTAATATAATTAAATCAGAATTTTGCCATCCAGAAGTAATATGATCAAGTTTATGAAATCCAGAAGAGACTCCACTTAATCCTTCTTTTTCTGTTTTTTTAATTTTTTCAATAGCTTTTTGTATAAGACATTGAGTTGTTTCATATTTTTTTGCTATTAAATATTTTTGATTAATTTCAAAAAGTTTTGATTCAGCGTTATCTAATAAATCGAAAACATCTGTACTTTCCTCATAACATTTTTGAATAATCTCAGAAGAGATACTAATTAATTTTCTTAAAATAAATTTTTGTACTATTATCCGGCTATGATACTCTATATGGGCAGAAGAGATAACTTTTTGTGTTAATCCAATTAAATACAATTCTCCTCCTATTGATTCTAATTTTCCGATTCTGCGAAGTTCATTTAAAACAGTGTATAAATCTATAGGTTTAGAATCATGATATAACTTTTGTATCGCAATAAATATTTCTTGATGTTCTTTTTTATAAAAAATTTCAGGAAAAAGTATATCAATAACCTCATCTAAACCTTTTTTATCAATCATAATAGCTCCTATTATGGCTTCTTCTAAATCTAATGCTTGAGGAGGTATTTTTCCTTTTTTTGTTACTGAATCAAAACGAAATTTATTCGTTTCTTCCTGTCTAATATTATTCATAATAATCATTTTAATTAAATAAACATTATATAATAAAGTAAACAGAAGAATAGAATTGATTTATTCATCAAAAAAACCAATAGAAATATACTTATTTTTTCTTTTTTGAATCAGGGATTCTATATTAATTTCAGATAATTTATTATGATGTTTAATAATTTGTTTTTTTACAAGTTTATAAGCTTTTTCAGGACAAAAATGAGCCCCCCCTAAAGGTTCTTTGATTACATCATCTATAAGATTTAATTTATGCATATTTTCTGCGGTTAATTTCAATGCTTCTGCTGATTTTTCTTTATTATCCCGATTTCCCCAAAGTATTGTAGAACAACTTTCTGGAGAAATAACGGAAAACCAGGAATTTTCCATCATTGAAACTTTATCTCCTATTCCGATACCTAAAGCTCCCCCACTAGCTCCCTCTCCTATAATTAAAACAATAATAGGAACTTTTAAACACATCATTTCATAAATATTTTTACCAATAGCTTCTCCTTGCCCTCTTGTTTCTGCTTCAATACCAGGAAAAGCTCCTGGTGTATCAATGAAAGTTACAACAGGTTTTTCAAATTTTTCTGCTAATTTCATAAGACGCAAAGCTTTTCTATATCCTTCTGGATTAGGCATTCCAAATCTTCTGTACTGTCTTTCTTTAGTATTTTTTCCTTTTTGAGTTCCGATAAACATAAAAGTATGATCTTCTATTTTTCCAAAACCTCCTACTACAGCTTTATCGTCCCCAAAATGACGATCGCCATGTAATTCTATAAAAGAACCTTTTCTTGTTATAGAATGTATGTAATCTAAAGTATAAGGTCTATTTGGATGTCTAGATAATTGTACTCTTTGCCATGGAGTCAAATTACTGTGTAATTTTTTAATGGTTTTTTCCAGTTTGAATTGCAGTTGATTGCAAACTTCTTTCATGTTGATTCCACTTTTTTTTTCTATTAATACACAGTTTACATATTGATCCTGAATTTCTTGTATCGGTTTTTCAAAATCTAAATATTCCATATTAAAAAAAAAATTAAGTAGTAAATGATTGAATATATTCACTATTCATAAAAGAAATATATTCTGTAGATATTCCTTTCGGACATTCAATTTCACATGCTCTAGTATTAGTACAACTTCCAAATCCTTCCTCATCCATTTTTTTTATCATATTCACAACTCTTTTTTTTCTCTCTATTCTTCCTTGAGGTAATAAAGCAAGTTGAGAAACTTTTGCAGCTACAAATAGCATTGCCGATCTATTTTTGCATGCAGCTACGCATGCTCCACAACCAATACACGTAGCTGCATCAAAAGCTTTATCTGCTTGATCTTTTGGAATTGGAATCATATTTCCATCTATTGTTTTTCCAAATGTATTTACAGAAATATATCCACCTGACATAACAATCCTATCAAAAGAAGATCTATCTACAATAAGATCTTTAATTATAGGAAAAGGTTTAGCCCTCCAAGGCTCTACATATATAGTTTCTCCATCATGAAAATGACGCATATGAAGTTGACAAGTGGTAATTAAATTATCGGGCCCATGAGGTCTTCCATTAATATATAGAGAGCACATTCCACAAATTCCTTCACGACAATCATGGTCAAATGATATAGGAGAAGAATCTTCCTTATTATGTATAATAATATTATTGCGTATGATCTGACTATTTAATAAATCTAACATTTCTAAAAATGAACTATTAGGAGATATATTCTCTATTTGATAAGTTTTAAAATAGCCCTTCTCTTCACGATTTTTTTGTCTCCATATTTTTAACTTAAAATTCATAAGTTCTTTCATACACAATCTTTGATTATTTTTTATTTATAGGAACGTGACTGTACTTTTACAAAAGTAAAATTTAAATTTTCTTTATGCATAATTTCTTCACTTACAGGACAGTTTTCACGATATTCCCATATAGAAACATATTTATAATGTACATCATCACGAAGAGCTTCTCCTTCTTTTGTTTGATATTCTTCACGAAAATGACTTCCACAAGATTCTTTTCTATTCAAAGCATCCATAGCCATTAGTTCTCCTAATTCTAAAAAATCTGCTACACGTCCAGCTTTTTCTAATTCAGAGTTTAATCCATCATCAATATTTCCTGGAACAAAAATATTTTTCCAAAATTCATCTCGAAGTTCTTGTATCTTTTTTATAGCTTTATGTAATCCTATATGATTTCTACTCATTCCTACATACTTCCACATAATATTCCCAAGTTTTTTATGAAAAAAATCAACAGGTATATTTCCATGGTTTTGAATAAGTTTTTGAATTCTACTTTTTACATTTTTTTCGGATCGTTGAAAAGCGATATGTTTTGTAGATATTTTTTCTGTAATACATTCAGATAAATAATCCGATATGGTATATGGTAAAATAAAATATCCATCAGCTAATCCCTGCATTAATGCAGAAGCTCCAAGTCTATTGGCTCCATGATCAGAAAAATTTGCTTCTCCTAAAACATAACACCCAGGAATAGAAGACATTAAATTGTAATCAACCCACAATCCTCCCATTGTATAATGTACTGCTGGATAAATTTTCATAGGAGTTTTATAAGGATTATTATTAGTAATTTTTTCATACATATGAAATAAATTTCCATATTTAGATTCCATTATTTTTTCTCCTAATTTTTTTTTATCCCATGAACTGGGGTGTGGAATACCAAATTCATTCGCTTTTTCTTTTCCATATTTTTCTATAGAAAAACTAAAATCTAAAAATACGCCTTCTTTTGTTTCATTATTTTCTATTCCAAGCCCTTGATCACAACGTTCCTTAGCTGCTCTAGAAGCAACATCTCTCGGGACAAGATTTCCAAATGAAGGATAACGTCTTTCAAGATAATAATCTCTATTCTCTTCACTTATATCCTCAGGTTTTTTAGACCCATTACGTATGGAAATAGCATCTTCTTGATTTTTAGGGACCCATATTCTTCCATCATTTCTTAATGATTCAGACATTAATGTTAATTTAGATTGATAATTTCCATGTACTGGAATACAAGTGGGATGTATTTGAGTGTAACAAGGATTAGAAAAAAATCCTCCTTTTTTATGAACTTTCCATATAGCACTTGCATTAGACCCCATTGCATTGGTAGATAAAAAAAATATATTACCGTAACCTCCTGAAGCTATAACTATAGCATGCGCGGCATGTCTTTCTATTTCTCCGGAAATAAGATTTCTTGCAATGATCCCTTTTGCAACCCCATCCACAATAACTAAATCTAACATTTCATGACGATTATACATCTTTATTTTTCCTATTCCTATTTGTCTAGACATAGAAGAATAGCATGATAATAGAAGTTGTTGTCCTGTTTGTCCCTTTGCATAAAAAGTTCTAGAGACTTTCGTCCCACCAAAAGATCTTGTCTCCAAATATCCAGCATAATCACGAGCAAATGGAACCCCTTGGGCCACACACTGATCTATAATATTAGATGAAATCTCTGCTAAACGATAAACATTTGCTTCTCTAGATCTATAATCTCCACCTTTAATTGTATCATAAAAAAGTTGATAGATTGAATCGTTATCTCCTTTATAATTTTTAGATGCATTAATCCCACCTTGTGCCGCTACAGAATGTGCTCTTCTTGGAGAATCTTGGTAACAAAAGGCTTTCACTCTATATCCTAATTCTGATAAAGAAACGGCAGCTGAGCTTCCAGCAAGTCCTGTCCCTACTACAATAATTTCGATATTAGATCTATTATTTGGAGATACTAATTGTAAAGTAGATTTATGATTTTCCCATTTATGGGTTAACGGACTAACTGGAATTTTTGAACTAATATTGAAGGTGTTTTTCATCAAAAAATGTTAATTATCTCATTCTATCGTTAAAAAAAAACCAAATAGCAATAATAGAAAAACCAGAACATATAAACCACAGATATAAACTTCCAAACTTTTGTAGACAAGCCAATCTTTTTTTATTAGATAGACCCAATGATTGAAAAGAAGATTTAAATCCATGATTTAAATGAATTCCTAAAATAAAAAATGAAAATACATATATCAATGTATAAAAAGGATTCTTGAATAAAGAAACAACTATATTATAATCAGAAACGAAATGATTTGAATACTTCATAGGAATCATAAAATTAATAAGATGTAAAACTAAAAAACATAATATTAAAATTCCTGTATATACCATTGTACGACTACTAAATGAAGTAGTAACATAAGAATTCATAGCATAATCAATTTCTCCTTTTATTTTTCTATTTACCAAATGTAGTTTAACTCCTAATAAAATATGAATTATAAAACCTACAGCAAGAACATATTCCATTATTCGTATAAATATATTTTTTCTCATGAAAAAAACAGCATCGTTAAATGCCTTTTCTCCTGAAAAAAGAAGTAAATTAACACTTAAATGCAACAGTAAAAAAATCATTAAAAAAACTCCTGTAGTCGCCATAACCACTTTCTTTCCAATAGAGGATTGAAAAAAATTGTAATGATTCACCGATTGAAATTCATAATTTCAGTAAATATAAATAAGATATTCGAAATATTTTATATAAATTGTATTATTTTCCTATTTCTTGTAAAGCTTTCACCAGCAAATCTATATCTTTTTTTTCATTAAAAATTCCAAAAGAAATTCTAATAGGCATTGTTTGATTCAACAAACATTTGTCTGTTATAATAGATTGAATCACATGAGATACTTTTTTATTGCTATTGCAGGAACTTCCTTTAGAAACAGAAACTCCCATTAAATCTAAATGAAAATATAATAAATGATTTTTTTTTGTGGGATATAAAAAATTTAATATAGAAGGAATGCTTTTTTTAGGATGAGATGATAATCCATTGAAAATGATATTGGGAATTATTTTTTGTAATTCTGAAATACAATAAGATTTTAAATCTTTCATTTTTTTTATATAATTTTTGAAATTGCAATAAGATAAACGTAAGGCTTCTGATAATCCAGCAATTCCATGTATATTTTCCGTACCTGAACGAATACCATATTCCTGAACTCCACCAGTAATGAAAGGTTTCATTTTTTTTAAAATATTATTTCTTATAAATGCAAAACCTATTCCTTTTGGCCCATAAAATTTATGTGCACTTGCCGTAGCAAAATCAAAATGAAATTTTTCCATATTAATAGGAAAATTTCCTAACCCCTGTATGGTGTCCGAATGAAAATAAGCATTATATTTTTTACATAAAAAAACTACTTTATCTACCTCTAATAAATTTCCAATTTCATTATTAGCGTACATTAAACTCACAAGTGTTTTCTTATATACATTCTTTTTTAATATTTCTTCCATATTATTAAAATCTAATATTCCTTTTTCATTAATTGAAATAAAATCTACAGATATTTTGTATCTAAAAGATAAATCTATAACTGTCTGTAATACAGATTGATGTTCTAATTTTGAGGTTATAATATGTCTGATCCCTAAATCTAAAACTGAAGATCTCAATACAAGATTATTGGATTCAGTCCCTCCAGAAGTAAAAATAATCTCAGAAGGAGATGCTTTAATATTTTTAGCGATACAAATTCTAGATTCCTCTAAAATTGAACGAGCTTCTCTTCCATAACTATGTTGCACAGAAGAAGGATTTCCTAATGAATATTTTAATGTATGAATTATCACTTTCAAAACTTCATCTCTTATAGGAGTAGAAGCGGCGTTATCCAAATATGCTCTAGTCATTTACTATTGAAAAATTTACATATATATACAAATATATAATGTATTCAAATTCCGTTTGTTAAAAATATATTGTAATAAAAAATCTCATCTTTAATTTTGTATATTTATCATATAAATATATTGGGATTAATTAAAATATTTTAAAGTCTTCATTAAAAAGAAGCTTTATAGCTTTTGTTAAATATTTGTTGTTTTAATAATAATATTATTAAAATGTCTATTTTATTTTTATTTAAATTGAGTGAATATGAAAATAAATGTTGGATTTTCGGTCCTAATGGGGTTTTTGATTGGAATTATTACATGTTATTTTTTTGGGAAAAAAACTATATTAAAAAAATATATTCAATTATTAGAAAAAGCTAATTTTCAGGCTAAAAATATTATAAGAAGTGCAGAAAAAAAAGGAGAATCTATAAAAGAAAAGAAAATGCTCCAAGCAAAAGAAAAATTTATAGAACTTAAATCTAAACATGAAAAAGATGTTTATTTAAGAGAAAAGAAAATAATTGATATAGAAAACAAAACAAGAGAAAAAGAAAATAGATTATCTAAAGAAATAGAAATTTATTTTAAAAAAAATAATCGTTTAGAAGCACAAATGCATGATTACGAAAAAAAATATAAAATTCTTAAAAAGAAACAAGAAGAATTTGAAAATATGCATACTCAACAAGTAGAATTACTTGAAAAAATATCTAATTATTCTTCTGAAGAAGCTAAAAATGAATTAATCGAAATTCTTAAAGGAGAAGCAAAAGCAAAAGCACAAACTCATATACAAAACATTATAGAAGAATCACAACTAACAGCAAAATTTGAGGCAAAAAAAATTATCATTCAAGCTATTCAAAGAATTGGAACTGAAGAAGCTGTAGAAAATGCTGTATCAGTTTTTCACATAGAATCAGATGATGTTAAAGGTCGTATCATAGGACGAGAAGGAAGAAATATAAGAGCTTTAGAAAAAGCAACGGGAGTAGAAATTATTGTAGATGATACTCCAGAAGCAATTCTTTTATCTTGTTTTAATCCTATACGAAGAGAAATAGCTCGATTAGCTCTTCATAAATTAGTTATAGATGGACGGATCCATCCAGCTAGAATCGAAGAAATAGTATCAAAAACAGAAAAACAAATTGAAGAAGAAATAATAGAAGTCGGAAAAAAAAATATTATAGATTTAGGAATTCATGGAATCCATCCTGAATTAATTAGAATGGTAGGAAGAATGAAATATCGTTCTTCTTATGGACAAAATCTTTTACAACATTCTCGTGAAGTTGCTCATTTATCAGGGATCTTAGCTTCTGAATTAGGATTAAATTCAAAATTGGCAAAACGTGCCGGATTATTACATGACATAGGAAAAGTACCGGAAAATGAATCAGAACTACCTCATGCAATTCTAGGGATGCAATGGGCAGAAAAATATGGAGAAAATATGGAAGTTTGTAATGCTATAGGTTCACATCATGATGAAATAGAAATGAAAGTATTACTATCTCCTATAGTACAAGTTTCAGATTCTATTAGTGGAGCTCGTCCTGGAGTAAGAAGAAATTCTTTTGAATCTTATTCAAAAAGGCTAAAAAATTTGGAAGATATAGCGTTTAGTTTTGATGGAGTTAATAAAGCTTTTGCCATACAAGCAGGAAGAGAATTACGTGTATTAGTTGAAAGTGATAAAATCGATGATAAAAAAGCTTTTCAATTATCTTGTGATATAACAGAAAAAATAAAAAACGAAATGACTTATCCTGGTCAAATTAAAGTGACAGTGATTAGAGAAACTCGAGCTGTACAAATAGCTAGATAAAATAATAAAAATTATGAAAGACTCCCCTATTACTTCTTTTATTAAGAAATACTTTATTCATTTTAATGCTTTAACTTTATCAGAAGCAGCTAAAGCATATAAATATCATATTAAAAATGATGGAAAAATGATGATTACACTAGCAGGAGCAATGAGTACTGCAGAATTAGGAAAAATTTTATCTGAAATGATACGAAAAGATCAAGTTCATATTATTTCTTGCACAGGAGCTAATTTGGAAGAAGATATATTAAATTTGATAGCTCATTCTCATTACAAAAAAATACCTCATTACAGAGATTTAACTCCTGATGAGGAAAAAAATTTCCTAAAAAAAGGTTATTACAGGGTAACAGATACTTGTATTCCAGAAGAACAAGCTTTTAAAGAATTACAAAAACATATTTTAAAAGTATGGATAAGAGCTAAAGAAAAATCAGAACGTTATTTTCCTCATGAATATATTTATCAATTATTATTAGAGAATATTTTAGAACCTTATTACAATATAGATTCAGAAAACAGTTGGGTATTAGCTGCAGCAAAAAAAAATATACCTATAATAGTCCCAGGATGGGAAGATAGCACAATAGGAAATATTTTTGCTTCATATTGTATGAAAAAACTGTTTCAACCTTTTCTTGTAAAAAATGGAGTTGAATATATGATGTTTTTAGCAAAATGGTATCAGAAAGAATCCATAAAACATAAAATAGGTTTTTTTCAAATTGGAGGAGGAATATCAGGAGATTTTCCTATTTGTGTGGTCCCTATGTTATCTCAAGATATAGGAATTAATCCTACTCCGTTTTGGTCTTATTTTTGTCAAATTTCTGATTCAACAACCAGTTATGGATCTTATTCTGGAGCTATTCCTAATGAAAAAATTACTTGGGGTAAACTGGATAAAGATACTCCAAGATTTATCATTGAATCAGATGCGACTATAGTTGCTCCCCTTATTTTTGCATATATATTAAATATGTAATCTATTATAACATATATGAATATAGGAATTATGTATGTAACTTTACTTTATTTTATATTTAATTTATTATATATTATATGATGAAGAATTTATATGATCTTGTTGTTATTGGTTCTGGACCAGGAGGATATATATCCGCTATTAGAGCAAGTCAATTGGGCCTTCGGACTGCTATTATAGAAAAATATCAGAAATTAGGCGGAACATGTTTAAATGTAGGCTGTATCCCTTCTAAATCTCTTTTAGATTCTTCTAAATATTTTTTTTTAGCTAAAAAAAATTATTCTTCACATGGAATTTTTTTTGAAAAATTATTTATGGATTTCAGAAAAATGATGGATAGAAAAAATAAAATAGTAGAAAATATAAATAATGGAATAAAATATTTAATGAAAAAAAATAAAATAGATGTGTATCAAGGAATCGGCTCATTTAAAACCAAAAATATTCTGTCTGTAACAGATATAAAATCCTTTCAGAAAGAAAGGAAAGAAATACAATTTAAATATTGTATAATATCCACAGGATCTAAGCCTTTATGTTTATCCCAGTTAAATTTTGATATAGAAAATAGAATTATTTCTTCAACAGAAGCTATTAATTTAAAAGAAGTCCCAAAAAAATTAATCATAATTGGAGGAGGGATAATTGGATTGGAGTTAGGTTCTATTTTTAATAGATTAGGAAGTAAGATTATCATATTAGAAACTATGGATAAAATTATATCAAATATGGATAATTCTTTAAGTCAAGAAATGCGAAAAATATTAGAAAAATCTTCTATTCAAATAGAAACCTCTTTATCTGTTACCAGTATATTTAAAAAAAATCATGAAGAAATATCTGTTTTAGCAAAATATCATGATGGAAAAGAAGTTCATTTCACAGGAAATTATTGTCTTATATCAATAGGAAGAATTCCGTATACAAAAAATATGGGGTTAGAAAATATAAAAATAAAAATCAATAAAAAAGGATTTATAGTTGTAAATGATGATTTACAAACTTCTGTTAACAATATATATGCTATAGGAGATGTTATAGGAGGAAAAATGTTAGCCCATAAGGCTGAAGAAGAAGGATTATATGTAGTAGAACATATATCGGGTAAAAAACCAAATAAATTAAATTATGATTTAATCCCATCAATAATTTATACTTATCCTGAAGTAGCTAGTGTTGGACAATCAGAAAATGAAATTAAAAAAGATAAAATAGAATATAATATAGGAATTTTTCCTATGAAAATATTAGGAAGGGCTAGAACAAGTGGCTGTACAGACGGTTTTTTAAAAATGATTTCCCATAAAAAAACAGATGAGATATTAGGAGTTCATATAATTGGAGATCATGCTTCAGATATGATTATGGAAGCATCTGTAGCTATGGAATTTAGATCCTCTTCAGAGGATATATATAGAATATGCCATCCTCATCCCACTCTCAGTGAAGCATTCAAAGAAGCAGCTCAACTAAATTTTGAGAATCGTTCTATCCATATATGAAATATGAAACGTGTAGTGTAATTGAATAATTACAATAATAAATATATGAATATACTTTTCACTCTAACTCCAAAAAATAGTTTCTCTTCCTATTTTTTTTAAAAAATTATTAGTTTTTTCAAAATGTCTAGAACCCAAAAATCCCATATGAGCAGAAAAAGGAGATGGATGTGAAGCTTTTAGAATATAATGATTATGAAAAGAGTTAATTAAAGATATTTTTTTTTGAGCATATTTTCCCCATAAAAGAAAAACAATATTTTTTTTTTTATTAGAAACAATTCGTATTATTTGATCTGTAAAAAATTCCCATCCTATATTTTTATGAGACAGAGGGTAATTTTTTCTGACTGTTAATATTGAATTTAACAATAATACTCCTTGTTTCGCCCAATGAATTAAAGATCAACTAATAGGATAATTATTAAAACAATTATTCACTTCTGTAAATATATTTTTTAATGAAGGAGGAAAAGGAACTCCATCAGGAACAGAAAAACAAAGTCCATCAGCTTGATATTCTTTATTGTAAGGATCTTGTCCTATAATAACTACCTTTAATTCTTGAAAAGAACAATATTTGAAACAAGAAAATATATTTTTTTGTTTAGGAAAACAAATAAAACGATTATACTCAATTCTAAGAATCTGTAATAATTTTATAAAATACGGTTTATGATATTCACCCTTTAATAATAAATTCCAATTTATATTTATATTTTCTCCTAGTATCATCATTAAAATTAAATTAACTAAGTAGAACTTTCATGCAAAAAATTCTTTTTTTTAATAAGTTCCTCTTTATTTTCATAATTTTTTTGATCTGGGATACAACATTGAACTGGACAAACTATAACGCATTGTGGTTGATCATAAAATCCTACACATTCTGTACACTTTTCCGGAACAATAAAATATATATCTTTTCTTTTGGGTTCTTGAAATATATACGGATCCAATATTTTATTCTTTAAAGAAGTTCCATCTGACATTCTCCATTTTTTTCCTCCTTCATAAATTGCTTGATTAGGACATTCGGGTTCACAAGCCCCACAATTTATACATTTTTCTGTAATTTTTATGGACATCGAATTTGAAAATTAAAAAAAATGATTCAAACTTTTGATAATTTAGGACGTTTTCTTAGAGAAGTTAAGGATTTTTATGCACATGAAAAATGTTTATCAAAATATTCTAAAAAGTTTTTTCCTATTTTTCAAAAAATTCTTCAAAAAATAACTATTGCAAACAACTGGTTTAGAATAGAGGATTTATTAATAACTTTTGATCAATGGGGAAAAATTCTTCAAAAAAAGAAGTTAGAATATTGGATGAGCAAATACACTTTTATAAAAAAAAAACCTAAAAAAATTCTTGTTATTATGCCAGGAAATGTACCAATGGTAGGGTTTCATGATTTTTTATGCGTTATTTTATCAGGACATAAGATCATAATTAAATTATCTGAAGAAGATAATTTACTCCTTCCGTTTTTATGTGAAATAATAATAAATGATAAACCTTCATTAAAAAATAAAATAAAATTTACAAATAACATCTTTCATGAAAAATTTGATTATGTAATAGCTACTGGGAACAATAACACAGCCCGTTATTTTGAATATTATTTTAGAAAACAACCTCTTTTACTGAGAAAAAATAGAACTTCCGTAGCAGTGTTACAAGGAACTGAAACAGAAGAGGAATTAATTTCTTTAAATAGAGATATGTTAACTTATTCAGGAAGGGGGTGTAGAAATGTAGGAAAAATATTTGTACCTCATAATTACGATGTTCATTTAATTTTAAAAAAATCATTTATATCCGAATATATTACAAAAAATTATAAGTATACAGATAACTATAAATATTACCTATCTGTTTATACTATGGATAAAGTTCATTTTAAAAAAAATCATTTTGTTCTTTTCAAAGAAGAAAAAAATTATCATAGTCCAATATCTGTAGTTTATTATGAATTTTATAATAATTTAAATGAATTGAAAAAAACAATTTTAGAAAATAATAACCATGTGCAATGTGTAGTATCTAAAAATTTTTTAGAAGAAGAAATCCTTTTCGGAAAAACACAGTATCCAAAACTAGAAGACTTTGCGGACAAAATCGATACAATTCAATTTTTGAATTAATAATTTAATTTAATAATCAGTTGATCTTTATTTAAATTCATTTTTTTCGATATTATTCCTTTTATTTCAGGCGCTTTTAGTCCACTTTTTAATACTTCCTTGCATATAAAAATACGACATTCATCCCAAATATTTTCTTGTATAAAATTTTCTAAAGTTTTTTTTCCTCCTTCTACTATTAGAGATAATATTTTTTTTTTGTGTAAAAAATTTAATATTTGATTTATTATTTTTTTTTCAAAAGAAATTTGAATATATTCGATATTCTCTTGATTTTCTTTTTTTTTTTCCGTAAAAACAATAGTTTTTTGAGATCCATCTAAAATAAAATAAGAATCAGAAATGCTTAATTTTTTATCAACAAAAATTCTAACAGGATTCTGTCCGAACCATTTTCTAACATTTAACTTTGGATTATCGTTCAATACAGTTTTTCTTCCTACTAAAATTCCATCCTCTTCAGATCTCCATTTATGATTTAGTTGTCTAGCATGTATTCCACTAATCCAATTGTTTTTTCTATTTTCTGAATATATAAACCCATCATCACTTTGTGCCCATTTTAAAATGATATAAGGACGATTTTTTTCATAAAAAGTAAAAAAACGTTTATTTAAAATTTTACATTGATCCATTAAAACGTTTTCTATAACTTCAATTCCATATTTTTTTAATTTTTTTATTCCTAATCCTTTTACTTTATCACAAGGATCTTGTATTCCTACTACGACTCTTGGAATATTTTTTTCAATGATCAAATCAACACAAGGAGGAGTCTCTCCAAAATGAACACATGGTTCCAATGTTACATATAAAGTACAATTAAAAAACAAGTATTCATCTTTTATATTATTAATAGCTAAGAATTCAGCATGATACATTTCCTTTTTATAATGCCATCCTTCTGATAAAACAATCCCATTCCTCTCTATTACGCATCCAACCATAGGATTTGGAGATGTAAGTCCTAATCCATATTTAGCTAATTGAATAGCTCTTTTCATAAAAATTTCCTTGTATTTCATGAATTTTATATTTCTTTTTCATTTTTCCAAATTTTCCAAGATTCCTCAGCTTGAATATATAACATTTCTAATCCATTTTTGATTAAAGCCCCTTTATTTTCTGCCTTTTTTAAGAATAAACTTTTATTAGGATTGTAAACTAAGTCATAAAAATAATGTTCTGAAGAAACATATTGATAAGGCAAATGTGGACATAAATTGATATCAGGATGTGTTCCTACAGGAGTAGAATTAATGATGATTTTATATTCTTTCAATAAACTTTGATTTATATCTTCATAAACTAAAAAACCTGTATTCTTTTTTCTAGAAACATATTGATATGGGATTTCTAATTTTTTTAAAACAAATGAAATCGTTTTAGATACTCCTCCAGTTCCTAAAACCAATGCTTTTAAATTATTTTTATTTATAAATCGATTCAAATCTTTTTTAAAAGAATACTCAAAACCCAATACATCTGTGTTAAATCCCATTCTACATTTATTATTAATTTTTATAACATTCACAGATCCAATAGATTTTGCTTCAGGCGTAATTTTGGTTAAAAAAGGAATAATAGTCGTTTTATAAGGTATAGTTACATTACATCCTTTTAAATAAGGATTTTGAAATATAAACGACACATTTTCTATTTTTGGAATATCAAAAATTTCATAATCAACATGTAAAATAGATTCTTTTTTGAATTTTTCTAAAAAAAAATTCCTAGAAAAAGAATATTTTATATTTTTTCCTATTAAACCATAGATTCTTGTTTTTTCATTTATCATACAAATAAAATATGAAGTCTATTCTTCTTTTTTCAATTTCATACGTTCTCTATATTTTGCTCTTAATATTTCATTTCTTCTTCCTTCAGAAGGTTTTATATATTGTTGTTTTTCTCTAAACTCTTTTAAAATACGAGTTTTATCAAATTTTTTTTTACATTTTTTCAAAGCTTTGTCAATTGATTCTCCTTCTCTAACAGTGGTAATTAAAATCATAAAAAAACTTAATAATTATTGTGGACATTATCGGATTTGAACCGATGACCTCTACTCTGTCAAAGTAGTGCTCTAAACCTACTGAGCTAAATGTCCTTTAAAATCAACAAAATTAAGTATTTTTTGATATATAACGGATTATAATTTACTTTTATTTATGTCCTGCAATATTCTAAAAAAATCTATAAAATATTTAAAAGGATTAAGTTTAAAAAAAACTTACTTATTTAATACTGAATTAAACCTCTATACATACGAAGATTTACTTTCTTTTTATCCTAAAGGATATATTCATTTATCTACATTAAAAAACATATCAGAATTGTCAAATAATAATCATGATTTTGTACAAATACTAGGTAAAATCACTAAACTTGAAGAAATAAACTATAAAAGTAAAAAAGGAAAAATGTTAATAGGGCACCTGGAAGATGATACAGGTTCTATTGAGTTAGTTTGGTTTCAAAAAAATAATTTTATAAAAAATATAAAAAAAAATATTACAGTAATAGTTTCTGGAAAAATTAAATATTTTCAAAAAAAAATTCAAATCATTCATCCAAATATTAAAGAATTCTCTTCTTCAGTAGAGAATTCTTCTATATATCCTATATATCCTATTCCTAAAATTTTAAAAGAAAAAGGAATAAATAATTTTTTTATGATCAATTTATTACAAAATATCATAAAAGAATTAAAAAATAACATAAATGAGTTTTTTTTTCAAGATTTTATTAATAAAAAACTAATGTCGAGAAAAAAAGCCCTAATTCAAATTCATTTTCCAGAATCTTTAGATTCTTTATTACAAGCGCAATATTCTTTAAAATTTGAAGAGTTATTTATATTAAAATTATTTTTTTTATATAAAAAAAAAATAGCATACAGTTTTCCTTTTACGAAATTAGGTAAGAATTTTTATAATTTTTACAAATATTTTCTTCCCTTTACACTAACAGGAGAACAAAAAAAAGTATTCAAAGAAATATGGAATGATTTGAAAAAACCCATTCAAATGAATCGGTTATTACAAGGAGAAGTAGGATGTGGAAAAACTATCATAGCTATGTTATCAATGCTTGTGGCTTTAGATAACGGATTTCAATCTTGTTTGATGGCTCCTACTGAAGTTTTAGCTATACAGCATTATTATTCTATAAAGAAAATGTTTTCAAAAATTGGAATTAAAATAGCCTTATTGACAAGTTCTATTTCTAATTCTATACGAAAATCTCTCTATTATGAAATATTAACAGGAAAAGTCTCTATTGTAATCGGAACACATTCTTTAATTCAAGAAAAAGTTCAATTTAGAAATCTTGGATTAGCAATAATAGATGAAGAACAACGTTTTGGAGTAGAACAAAGAGATAAAATTTGGAAAAAAGATGATAATATTCCTCATATTTTAATTATGACAGCTACACCTATTCCTAGAACTTTAGCAAAAATTATTTACCATGATTTAAATATTTCTATTATAAAAGAATTGCCTTTAGGAAGAAAACCTATTAAAACTATTCATTTTTGGAATAAAAATAGAGATCAAGCTTTTAAAATTGTGAAAAATCAGATTTATATAGGTAGACAAGTTTATATTATATATCCCACCATAAATACTTCTTTAAAGTATAAAAATTTAATGAAAGGATATCAGGAAATTAAAGAGAAATTTAAAAATTTGGAAAATAAAATTGGAATTTTACATGGTGAAATGAATTTTCAAGAAAAAAGTATACAAATTAACCGATTTTTACGTGGGGAAACTAGAATTCTAATAGCAACTACAGTTATAGAAGTAGGAGTAAACGTTCCCAATGCATCAGTTATTTTAATAGAAAATGCAGATTTTTTCGGATTATCTCAATTGCATCAATTAAGGGGAAGAGTAGGAAGAGGTATTCATCAAAGTTATTGCATTCTAATTACCGATCAGAAAATTAGTGTAGAAGGTGTTTTTAGAATCAAAAAAATGTGTGAAACAAATAAAGGATTAGAAATAGCTAAAGAAGATCTAAAATTACGTGGTGGTGGAGATTTAATAGGAACTAAACAAAGTGGAAAAAATTATTTTCGTATTGTAAATCTTATCAAAGATCATAAGTTAATAAAAGAAGTATTTCCGATTGCTCAAATTTTTTTTCAAAAAAATCCTAATTTTTTTAAAAATACAAAAAATATTTTTTATGAATACTATAAAAATAAATGGGAAATTTATAAATATAAATGAGTAAATACATGAATTCACTTAATAGTTATCAACGTAAAATCATAGAAACTATTAATGGTCCTATACTAGTTCTTGCTGGAGCGGGATCAGGAAAAACTCGTGTTATTACACACCGTATTGTTCATATGATTCAAAATATAGGAATATCTTCTTCTGATATATTAGCTTTGACTTTTACTAAAAAAGCTGCTAAAGAAATGAAAAATCGTATTTCGAACATGATGATGAATCATACAGATTTTTATCAAATAACTTTGGGGACTTTTCATTCTATATTTTCCAGTATTCTAAGAAAAGAATCTCATTGGTTAGGATTAAAATCAAATTATACTATTTATGATCATAAAGATTCAGAAAATGTGATTAAACAAATATTAAAAGAAATAAACATAGATATATCCTTAAATTATAAAGAGATAAGAAGAAGAATTTCTGAATATAAAAATAATTTATACTTATATAATAAAAATAAAAAATCAGAATTTTTTACTAAAATCTATCAACATTATACAGAACGTTGTTTTCAAGCAAATGCATTAGATTTTGATGATATATTACTTTATACCAATCATTTATTTTTTTATTTTCCAAACGTTCTTAAAACGTATCAAAAAAAGTTTAAATATATATTAATTGATGAATATCAAGATACTAATTTATCTCAATACACTATCATAAAAAATTTAGTTTCTCTACACAAAAATCTTTTTGTAGTAGGAGATGACGCTCAAAGTATTTATGCTTTTCGTGGGGCTAATATGTCAAATATATTGAATTTTCATCTTGATTATAATGATGCTAAAATTTTTCGACTAGAACAAAATTATCGTTCTACTAACCATATAGTGCAAGCCTCTAACAGCATTATTTCTTTTAATAAAAATCAAATTTTTAAAAAAATATGGACAAATAATGAAAAAGGAGAAAAAATAAAAATATATCGTGCTGATTCTGAGAAAGAAGAAGCGCAATATATTGCTTCCTCTATCCTTTCAATAAAAAATAAAACAAACTTACGATACGAAAATTTCGCTATTCTTTACAGAACAAATATACAATCACATATTATAGAATGTTCACTAAAAAAAAAAAATATTCCATATCATATATATGGATCTATTTCGTTTGAAAAACGAAAAAAAATTAGAGATTTTCTAGCTTATCTTAGAGTTATTGTGAATCCAAATGATGAAGAATCTTTATTGCGCATTATAAAAAAAAAAAACCAAAGAATCGTAAAGAACATATTAAGTTTATCTAAAAAAAAAGCAACTACAGTCTATAATATAATAAAAAATATTGAAAATTATCAATATTTATTAAAAATAAGTAATAAAACAAAGAATAACTTTATAAGTTTAATTTTTACAATAGAAAAATTACGTATAGATCAAAATAATGCATATATAATAGCAAAAAATGTAATCAATATTTTGTTAAAAGAAAACTCTTATAATTATAATAAGAATGAAGATTTACAATACATACTTGATAATATATTTCAATATGTTCAAGAACAAAGAAAATTAAAAAATAATGGAGATACGAGTTTGCTTGGTTTTTTACAATGTTTTTATTTGGAAATAGATGAAGATATCAATCATAAAAAAAATGAAAAAGATAAAGTTTCATTAATGACAGTTCATTTATCCAAAGGGTTAGAATTTTCCATTGTTTTTATCGTAGGATTAGAAGAGAATTTGTTTCCATCAAAATCCAGTTTTGAGAATCGGCTCAAAATAGAGGAAGAACGTCGTTTATTTTATGTTGCCTTGACACGAGCTAAAAAAAAAGCAGTTCTCACTTATGCAAAATATAGATTCATATGGGGGAAAAAAAAAAAAAATATTCCTAGTCGTTTTATTCACGAACTTAATCAAAATTTTATTGATATAGAAAATCATAAACATATATCAGAAAAAGAAAAAATTAATTACTTGAATCATTTTAATGATGAACATGAATATAAAAATTCTAAATATTTAGAAATTCAAAAAGGAGTAAAAGTTTTTCACAAAAATTTTGGAGTAGGAACTATTGTTGAATTACAAAATAAAAATCAAATAGCTTTAATAAAATTTCAAAAATCGGGAGAAAAAAGAATTTTATTAAAATTAGATAAACTTGTTATTTATTCATAATAAAAATTTATGGATGATTCAAAAAAAATTAAATTAAATTTTTTTTTTCAGAAAATAATTTGTTTTTTCGCGATTATTTTATTTTTCATAAAATTAATTACTTGGCATATTACTTCTTCACTTTCTATATTTAGTGATGCCATGGAAAGTTTAATTAATATTATTAGTGGTTTTATTGGATTATGTAGTCTTTATATATCATCTTTACCTAAAGATCAAAATCATCCATACGGACATGGAAAAATAGAATTTATATCAACGGCTATAGAAGGTGTTTTAATTTCTATAGTAGGAATTACTATTTTTATAAATACTTTTATACGTATTAAATATAACATGCATGGAATTCTTTTATCGAGATTAGATTATGGTGTACTTTTGATGTCATTCACTGGAATTATTAATTATTTTTTAGGATTTTTAGCTTGTAAAATAGGACATAAAAATGGAGCTTTAACGTTAATAGCTAGTGGGAAACATCTTCAAATAGATACCTATTCTACTTTTGGCATAGTTGTAGGCTTAATTTTGTTGAATATCACCAAATGTACATGGATAGATCCTATTATTTCTATTATTTTTTCATCCGCAATTTTGTATACAGGATTTAAATTATTGAGGAATGCTACAGCTGGAATTATGGATGAATCTGATAAAAAACTTTTAAAAAAGTTATCTTTTTATCTTAACGAAAAAAGAGATGTACATTGGATAGATCTTCATCATTTAAAAATCATTAAATATGGTAGTGCATTACATATAGATTGTCATCTAACTGTTCCATGGTTTTTTAATATAAAAGAAGCAAATCAAGAAGTAAAAAAGTTAACTCAACTAACTAAAAATGAATTTGGATCTAAAGTAGAACTATCGGTTCACGTAGAAGCTTGTTCTAATAATCACTGTATATTTTGTTTTAATCATTATTGTCAAGTAAGAAAAAAAATTTTTAAAAAAAAAATTCTTTGGACTTTAGATAAAACATCTTATTATAACAACAACAAAACTAAACCTTAAACAGATATTTATTATGGAATACAACACTAATCGTTTCAAATTGGTGATCCCAGAATATGGGAGAAATATTCATAAAATGATAGATTACGCCATACAAATAAAAAACAGAAAAAAAAGAAATCGTTGTGCATGGGGGATTATTAAATTAATGACGGTATCTATTCATCCTAAATTTCACAAATCGATTCCTTATTTTCAACATAAATTATGGAATCAATTGTTTATCATGTCTAAATATCAATTAGATATTGACACTCCTTTTCCTAAACCAAATACAAAAGAAAACTACAAAATAAGTTTTTGTAGCAAAAAAGTAGTGTATCCTGAATATTTAACTAATTTTAGATATTATGGAAAAATAATAAGAAATATGATCCATGCAGCAATACGTTGTAAAGATACGCAAAAAAAGGAAGGGTTGTTTTATGCTATTGCTAATACAATGAAAAAAAATTATTTAAGATGGAATAAAAATATGGTGGAAGATGACGTCATATTTAAAGATTTAAAAAAACTTTCAAAAGGAAAAATATGTTTAATGAAAAATACAGATCCATTATTACAATGTTCTCATATTTTAAAATGTAAGAAAAAAAATTACTAAAAAATAGTAAAGTTAGTTTTAAATCATTATAATGGGAACTTTCAAAATAAAAGGAGGATTATCTTTAAAAGGAGAGATTCAACCACAAGGAGCTAAAAATGAATCTTTGCAGGTATTATGTGCCGTATTACTAACTTCAGAAAAATTGAGAATTAAAAATATTCCAGAAATAGGAGATGTTAAATGTTTAATGCAAATTCTTAAAGATTTAGGAGTTTTCGTAAAAAAAAATGGAATTGGAGATTATACTTTTCAAGCAAAAAATATAAACATTGAATATTTGAATACGAAGAAATTCCATGAATATGGAAGATCCATAAGGGGATCAATTATGATTGCAGGCCCTTTACTTGCTAGATTTGGAAAAGTTTGTATTCCAATTCCTGGAGGAGATAGGATAGGTAGACGACGTTTAGATGCTCACTTGACAGGATTAAAATTATTAGGAAGTAATATACATTATCATAATGAATCTAAATATTTTGATTTACGAATAAAAAATAATTTAATTGGAGAGTATATTTTAATGGAAGAAGCTTCTATTACGGGAACAGCCAATATCATTATGGCTGCTACTTTAGCTAAAGGAAAAACTACTATTTACAATGCTGCTTGTGAACCTTATATTCAACAATTATGCAAATTGTTAAATAAAATGGGAGCAAAAATTAAAGGAATAGGATCTAACTTAATTAATATAACTGGAGTTAAAGAATTAGGTGGATGTCCCCAACATACCATATTACCTGATATAGTAGAAATAGGTAGTTGGATAGGGTTAGCTGCCATTACTTGTTCTGAAATTAGAATTAAAAATGTTAGTTGGAAAAATTTAGGTATTGTTCCTAAAACATTTCAAAAAATGGGAATAAAATTAGAAAAGGAAAAAGATAACATTTATATTCCATCACAAAAATCTTATCAAATCAAAAAATCATTTAACAATGCAATATTAACAATATCTGATGCTCCATGGCCTGGATTAACTCCAGATTTATTAAGTATTTTAACTGTAGTAGCAACTCAAGCTAAAGGAAGTGTTTTAATTCATCAGAAAATGTTTGAAAGCAGATTATTTTTTGTAGATAAGCTCATTGAAATGGGAGCTCAAATTATATTATGTGACCCTCATAGAGCTACTGTTATAGGACTTAATCATCAATCGACCCTTAGAGGAGCAATATTAAATTCTCCAGATATAAGAGCTGGAATTTCTCTGCTTATAGCAGCTCTTTCTGCTAAAGGAACCAGTATTATTAAAAATATAGAACAAATAGATAGAGGATATGAAAATATAGATGAAAGATTACGTTTTTTAGGGGCAAATATTCTAAGAATGAAATAATATTTTTCCTTTTATATTCTATCAAAATTTTTATTCTATCATACAATTATTTGAAAATATTTTCATTTTTATCATATCAACATTTCAATTCGATTTAATAATAATTTATAAATAAATGAAATAAAAACACAAAAATTCGTAATTTTAATTTTATCGATATAATATATTTTTTATTTGAAAAAATAAAAGGTGAGGGATTTTTTTTCGTATATGAAATATATGTTTTATTTCAAAACCATATAACTTTATGTGTCATATAAATAGATAAATTTAATGAAAAAGATCAGGAAAAAAATAATAATGAAAAATTATGGAAAAATTTGAATATATAACTAAAAAAGGATTAGAAAAATTACAAAAAGAAATAGAAAGACTAGAAAATATAGAACGTCCGAAAATATCCATGCAAATAGCAGAAGCTAGAGATAAAGGGGACTTATCAGAAAATGCAGAGTATGATGCAATAAAAGAGGCTCAAGGTTTTTTAGAAATGAATATAGCTAAACTAAAAAAAAAACTATCCAACGCACGTATCATAGATGGATCACAAATAAATAGAACTAGAGTTTCTATTCTTTCCACAGTAAGAGTTAAAAATTTAACTTATGGAGGAGAACAAATATATACCTTAGTTCCAGAGGGAGAAGCCGATTTAAAATATGGAAAAATATCCATAAATACTCCTATATCAACAGGATTACTTGGAAAACAAGTAGGACAAATAGCGCATATTAAACTGCCTAATAAAATGATACTTGATTATGAAATTTTAGAAATAGCATTTAGTGAATAATATATTTCAAAAAATAATTAATAATGAAATTATAGCTTATAAAGTAGCGGAAAATTCTGATCATTTAGCTTTTTTAGACATTTATCCTATAAAAATAGGACATACTTTGGTTATCCCAAAAAAAAGTAATAGAGATAAAATTTTTTCTCTATCGGAAAAAGAATTTATCTCTATTATGTCTTTTACAAGAAAAGTAGCTATAGGTATAGAAAAAATCATTCCTTGTAATCGTGTAGGTATATTTGTTATGGGATTCGAAATTCCTCATGTTCATATTCATTTAATCCCTATGGATAAAGAAAGTGATGGAAATTTTTCCAGAAAAAGAATGGTTTTATCTTCAAAAAATTTTCAGATTTTGTCCAAAAAAATGAAAAAATCTATTCAAAAAAATATCAAAAATAATTTTCATTGATATTTAATGATTACAATGAAATAGGATTTTTAATCCTTTTATTGTATGTAGTTTGTCTTTTATATGAATTTTTTTTGTTAAAGGGGTGTATATGTGAGAAAGACCTCCGGTAGCAATAACAAAACAATTCGTCTTGAATTCTTTATTTACTCTATGAATCAATCCTTCAACCATACTTAAATATCCATATATAATTCCACTTTGAATACATGTTTCTGTGTACTGACCTAATATACTAGTAGGCTTTTTTAATTCGATTTGTGGTAATTGAGCTGTATTTCCAATCAATGCGGTTAAAGAAGTATTGACTCCTGGTGCAATAATAATCCCTTGAAGATTTCCATATTTATCTGTACAGGTTAAACTTAATGCAGTACCAAAATCCACAACTAAAGTGGTATTATGATTGTTGTTGTATAATGTATATGCAGCTATGGCATTTGCATACAAATCTGTACCTAATTCATGAGAATAATGTTTTATAGGAGAAGCTGAATTTCTATCAACTAGAATAGGTTTTATTTTATGTATTTCATATAAAGATTGTTCCACGATATTTGTAAGAGGAGGAACTACTGATCCAATGACAATATTTTGTATAAATTTAGAAAGAATACCATATTGTTGATATATATTTTTAAATAATAAAATATATTCATCTATCGATCTATGTGGATTACTATTAATAATCCACGAACAATTACATTCTAAATTAGAATTATTATCAAATAGTCCAAAACGAAGACTGGAATTTCCAATGTTTATTGTTAATAACATGATTCATTCCATTTTTGGAAAAACATATTTTGAATCAAAAAATTGTTTTTTTTGCAATTTCATATATATTCATATAACTTTCATAAAAGTATATTTTATTTTTATTAATACATGATATGACTAATGTTTGTAAAATAAATTTTAAAATAAAAGGAAAAGGAATTCCTGTAGTATTATTACATGGATTTATGGAAAGTTTAGAAATATGGAATTATATATATCATAGTATTTATAATAAATATAAAGTTCTTTCAATTGATCTTCCAGGTCATGGAGAAAGTATTTTCACATTAGAAAAAAATTCCATTTTTACAATGGAAAAAGCAGCAGAAATGGTAAAAAAAATTGTAGAAAAGAAAAATATACAAAAAGCTATTTTTATTGGTCATTCTATGGGTGGATATATAGCTTTAGCTATGGCAGAAAAATATCCAGAAATGTTTTTAGGTTTATGTTTACTTCATTCTACAACAGAATCAGATACACTTGAAAAAAAGAAAAGCCGCATTCAGTCTATTCAATTAGCAATCAATAATTATCCATTATTTATATCCACAAGTATCAAAAAATTATTTTATTATGAAAAATTATCTTTTTTACAAAAAGAAATTTCTTTTGTAAAGAAGATCGCTTTGCATACTCATATCAATAGTATTATTTCTTTTTCAAAAGGAATGTCAATTCGAAAAAATAGAAAATTTTTGCTAAAAACAACTCGATTTCCAAAACTATATATAGCTGGTTTATACGATCTCATACTTGATAGAAAAAAAATTTATGAAGAAACTAAAAATGGAAATCAAATTTATTTTGTTACAATTCCTACAGGTCATATGGGACACATAGAACAACCTAAAGAAATAATAAAAATATTAGAAAATTTTATAGATTTTTTAAGAATATGAATAAAAAAAAATTACGTAAAAAATATTTACATATGAGAAAATCTATTTCTCAAAAAGAAATTATAAAAATGAGTAACGAGATTTTTTTACATTTAAAAAAAATATTTTTTATATGGGAAAAAACATATTATCACATTTTCTTACCCATACGTGAATATAAAGAAGTCAATACATTTATTATAATTAATTTTTTACTAAAAAAAGGAAAATGTGTTACTATACCCTGTTCTAATTTTCGTAATTTTTCTATAGAAAATTGTTTATTTCATGAAAATACTATATTAACACAAAAAAAGTATGGAATTTTAGAACCTATTCCTATGCATAAATCTATCGTTTCAATCTCTCTGATTGAAATCATATTTATTCCTCTATTAATATTTGATTCAAAAGGTTATAGAATAGGTTATGGAAAAGGTTTTTATGATAGATTTATTCCTTTATGTAAAAAAAATATCATTAAGATAGGTTTAAGTTTTTTTTATCCCATAAAAAGAATTAAGAATATACATAAAAATGATTTATTAATAGATATAGGAATCACCCCTCATCATATTTTTTTTTTAAAAAATTCAATAAAGAAAAACTTTGAAAATATCCCAAATAATAATCAACATCATAATTAAACTAATTATTACAAATCCGTAAATAGTACAACGTTCGATAATTTCTTCATTTATTTTCTTTTTTGTTATCATTTCTATCATAATAAATAATATATAACCACCATCTAATGATGGAATAGGAAATAAATTTAAAAAAGCTAACCAAATAGATAAAGTGGCAGTTAAAGTCCAAAAAATGTCCCAGTTCCATTGAGGTGGAAATTCTTTAGCTATGGAAAAAAAACTACCTATTTGTTTATAAGCTTTAGTTTCTATATGAAAAACATTTTTCAAAAAAAAGATTTGATTTTTTAAAACATCCCAAGCTTTTTTTATAGCATGAGGTATACTCTCAAAAAAAGAGTAATTATTTTTCTCAAATAAAAAAATTTGATCTAAATCCAGAAAATTTTTTAAATAAATTCCCAAAACGCCTTTTGCGTCTAAAAAAATTTCTTTTTGAATAAATTTTCCATTTCTATTAATGGATATTAATATATTTTCATTTTTATATTTTGATAATAAATCTTTTAATTGATCAGAAAAAAGAACAAATTCAGAATTAATAGCTAATATTTCATCATTATTCTTTAATCCATACTTTTCTGCTTCAGAATTTTTGATCACAGAATTTATTATAGGAGGAACACGAGGTTGAATAAAAAAATTCAGTTCTTTCCTATCAAAAAGAAATTTTTTCTTGTTATTATTTAATGATAATTTTATTATATTTCCCATACGATCTACAGTAATAGAATTACCTAAAAGAATTGCTTTAGGAATATCATTAAAGTATGGGACATATTTTTCGTTTACGGATAAAATTTTATCTCCATTTTTCAATCCTATTTTTTTTCCTAAAGAATCAACTACTATTCCGTATTTAACATTTTTTGTAGGAAGATAAGTTTCCCCATATTTAAACAATAAAAAAGTAAAAATTAAAACGGATAACAATATATTGAAAATAATCCCTCCTGCAATAATCAATAGTCTTTTGATTGCTGATTTAGAACGATATTCCCAATTTTTAATCCGATCTTTTGATAAAATATTTTTATCATCCATCATCATTCCAGATATTTTAACGTATCCTCCCAAAGGCAACCAACCTATTCCATAAATGGTATGTCCTATTTTTTTTTTAACAAGAGAGAACCAAGGATCAAAAAATAAAAAAAATCTTTCTACTCTTACTTTAAATACTTGAGCTATAATAAAATGACCTAATTCATGAACAACAACTAATATAGAAATGCTAAGTAGCAATTGTATAGATCGAATTAAAATTGATGACATTTCTAAGATTTAAAAATAAAAAAGATAAATTTAAACCTTTATTACAAAATAAAAATATATTTTGAATTTATCTAATCTGAAAAAAGGAGAAAAAGGGATTATTAAAGGATATAAAAATGATAATTTCCCTATAAAACTATTAGAGTTAGGAGTTTTACCTGGGGTAAAAATCGAAATACTTTTTGTTTCTATTTTTTACGATCCATTATGCATAAGCTATGATCAATCTTGCTTAGCTTTACGAAAAAAAGAAGCTGAAAATATCATAATAGAACCTATTATTTTTTTAGATAAAAAATAATGTCAAAAATTAAATTAGCGCTTGTTGGAAATCCAAATGTAGGAAAAACTTCTTTATTTAATAAATTAACTGGACTCAATCAAAAAGTAGGAAATTATATAGGAGTTACAGTTGACAAAAAAATAGGATATTTTTATTATGATAAAACGTGCTATAAAATTATAGATCTTCCTGGAACTTATAGTATATATCCTTCATCTGAAGATGAAGAAGTCGTTTGCAGATTGCTCAGTAATATAAATGATTTAGATTATCCAGATAAAATCATAGTAATAGCCGATTCCTCCAATCTAAAAAAAAGTCTTCTTTTACTTAGACAAGTACAAGATTTAGGCTTTCCTGTTCTTTTTGTTTTAAATATGCTTGATGAAGCAAAAAAAAAGGGAATATACATTAATATAGAAGAATTAAAAAAAATTCTTATAACAGAAATTGTGTTAATAAACGCAAGAAAGGGAACAGGATTAAATAAAGTAAAAATAAAAATAAATAATTTAAAGAATCAAAAAAGAAAAAAAACCTATTTTTTCAATCCAGGATTACATTATTCTTTTGCTATTAATGATGTAAAAAATAATTACAAAGTAAACACTTATCAAGCTTGGTCTTATTTAACTTATAATAGAAAATTTTTAAAAGAAGACTATTTATTACATGAAATAAAAAAAAAATATAATATTATTCCAAAAAGACTACAAATCAAGGAAACATTGGATAGATATGAAGAAATAGGAAAAATTTTATCAAAAACAGTTTCCGAATTTATTTCAGATAAAGAAAAAACCTATTTAGAATTTTCTAAAAAAATAGATAATTACTTAATCGTGCATCCTTTTTGGGGTTATTTTGTTTTTTTATTTTTTCTATTTTTCATTTTTCAATGTGTTTTCTTTTGGGCAGAAATGCCTAAACAATTTATAGAGTTTTTTTTTTCTTTTGTACAAAAAAAGTTAGAAAATATTTATCCTGGTCCTTTAAATAATTTTTTATTACAAGGGATATTCCCTGCAATTAGTACTATTATCTCTTTTATTCCACAAATTTCTATTTTACTATTTTTTCTTCTTATCATGGAAGAAAGTGGATATATCAGCAGAGTTATATTTTTAATGGATAGAATTATGCGTCCTTTTGGATTAAATGGAAAAAGTGTTGTTCCACTTATTTCTAGCATAGCTTGCGCTATTCCCGCAATCATGTCAGCTAGACATATAGATAATCCAAGAGATCGTTTAATTACTATTTTAGCAACTCCTTTTATGACCTGTTCTGCAAGGTTACCTATTTATACTCTTATCATATCTGTAATTATACAGGATAAGAAATGGTATTTTATTCAATTAAGAGGAATAGTGCTTATGGCTATGTATATTTTAGGAATCATATCTGCTTTGAGTGTATCAATAATTTTACATCAATTTTTAAAAAAGAATTATAAAAGTCATCTTATCATGGAAATTCCCACTTATAAAATTCCTATGTTAAAAAATGTGTTGATTACTCTATGGATTAATGTTAAATCATTTATTATAAATGCAGGAAAAATGATTTTATTGATTAATATATTGATTTGGGTCTTGGGGACTTTTGGTCCTTCAGAAAATTCCTCAAATAAAAATTCAATCTTAAAAATTGAAAAAAGAGAATTGCCTTATTCTTATTTGGGATTATTGGGAAAAAAAATAGAACCTGTAATTCATCCATTAGGATACGATTGGAAAATTGGAATCGGATTGCTATCATCTCTTGTAGCGAGAGAAGTTTTTGTTAGTACTATGTCTTCTGTATATAGCATAGAAGAAAAAGAAAATTTTTTAAAAGAAAAAATGAAAAAAGAAATGTACACTAAAACTAAAAAGCCTATTTATAATTTAGCAACAGGGATTTCTTTACTATTTTTTTATGCATTTTCTATGCAATGTATGAGTACCTTATCCATAATAAGAAAAGAAACAAAATCCTGGAAATGGCCAATATTTCAATTTTTTTTTATGACTTTGTTAGCTTATATCGCTTCATTATTAACATATCAAATATTAAAAAAATAATAAAATGTGGCAATATATTATAATAGGTTTATTTTTTTTATATTCAATTTTTTATTTATTTAGAAAATTATTGAATTTTTTTTTATATAGAAAAAATTTTTGCAAAAAAAGATGCAATTGCAAGTTATGAAACTTTTATTTGTTCATTTTTTCAATGGAAGTATATATGGTATTTTTAAATACATCGGATAAAGATATTCCCACTATTTTCAATTGTTTTGGAAAAATACTTTCTTCTGAAAGGCCTGGAACTGTATTAATTTCCAAAAAATAAGGTTTTTCATTTACAATGATATATTCCGCTCTAGATATTCCTGATAAATTTAGAAATTTATATACTTTTTCTGCTACGTTTCGTATTTTATTCTCAATATTTGGAGATAATTTTGCCGGTGTGATTTCTTTAGATTTTCCAGAATATTTTGATTCAAAATCAAAAAAATCATTTTGACTAATTATTTCTGTTATTGGTAAAACCACAACTTTATTTTTAAATGAAAAAACACCTACTGATACCTCTTTTCCTTTCAAAAAAGATTCTATAATAATTTCTTCATCTTCTAGAAAAGCTTTTTGTACTGCATCAAACAAATCTTTTTCTTCATAAACTTTACTTATCCCTAAACTTGATCCAGATCTATTAGGTTTTACAAAACAAGGAAGTCCTACTTTGTTTAAAATTTCTTTCCTACAAAAAATTTGATTTTTATTCAAAAAAAAAGACTCGGCTGTATTAATTCCAAAATGTTTCAACAAAGTTGAACAATATTTTTTATTAAAAGTAACATTAGCATGATGAAAATTACATCCTGTATAAGGGATTCTTAATAGCTCAAAATAAGCTTGTAATATTCCGTCTTCTCCTGGAGTTCCATGTATAGCATTAAATACACAATCAAATTTTAATTTTTTCATTTTGAAAACAGTAAAATCTTGTTTATTAATAGGATATTCTTTATTTTTCTCATCTTTCATAAACCATTTATCTTTGAAAAGATATATACGATAAGGATCAAATTCTTTTCTACATAAATTTTCATAAACAACTTTCCCACTTTTTAGTGAAATAATAGATTCTTTTGAATACCCCCCCATAATGACAGCTATTTTTTTCATTATTTATTTTTAATTTTATTAATTTTTTTATCTAAAAACATTTTTATTTAAATATTAATTTTTATGAATTATTCAAAATATTTTGTAATATTCATCATCAATTTTATAATTTCCATATTGATTTTATATAAAATTACTCAATTGGCATTGAAATGGGTAGATATTTATACAAAACATGGATCTTATGTTGTAGTTCCTGATTTAAGAGATTTTAATTTGACTCAATCTATATCAATTTTAAAAAAATTAGGTCTTAAATACGATATAGATACATCACGTTATGATCCTAATTTTAAAATTAATCGAATTCTTTCTTTTTCTCCAGAAGCGGGTAATCATGTTAAAGAAGGAAGACATATATATATACAAGTTAATTCTAAATCATCACAATCTATTTTGCCTGATATTATAAATAAAGATAAACGAATGGCTATAAAATTACTTCATGCTAATCATATATCCGTTAAAGAAATAAAATATATTAATGATATGGATAAAGATATTATTTTAAAAGTTTTATATAAAAAAAAATCTATTTTATTTGGATATAGATTTCCTACTAATACTAATCAAGAAGGAATCACTTTAATTATTGGAAAAGGATATGAAAAAAACAATTTCATTGTCCCTAATGTAGTCGGTATGAATTTATATTCAGCTATTTATACTTTAAAAAAACAATTTTTTCATGTTATAAATTTTTACTATGATCATCCAATAAAAAACCCTGAAAAAAATGCAAAAGTATATCGTCAAAAACCTGACCCTGGCGTGATTCATGATAAAAATAAATCTATTGAACTTTGGGTAACTTCAAAAGAAATATTAGATCATTTAATTCAAATAGAAGAAAAAGATTCTCAGAAAAAAACAGAAAAAATACAAATAGAAGAAATAAATACTAAAAAACAAACAGAAGAAAAAGAACAAATAGAATCGAACTAAATGAAAAAAGTTCAAATTACTGCAAATCAAAATCAAAAAGAAATTCGTATTGATAAGTTTTTGAAAAAAAATATGGAAAATATTAGTAGAAATCAAATTCAAAAATTAACTATTTCAGGAAAAGTTATAGTGAATCAACGTATTGTAAAAAAAAATTATAAAATAAAACCTTTGGATTTTGTAGAAATAGAAATTTCTAATATTCCAATATTAGATCACTTAGAATATAAAAATATTATTTCAGAAAAGATAAATCTTGATATTATCTATGAAGATAAAGATGTTATTGTAGTTAATAAACCTGCAGGAATGGTAGTTCATCCTGGCTTTGGAAATAATAAAGGAACATTAATTCATGGAATAAAATATCATTTTCAAAACTCAAATTTGAGAAATTTCAATTTATATAGAAGTGGATTAATTCATAGATTAGATAAGGATACATCAGGTTTATTAGTTTTAGCTAAAAATGAATATTCTAAAAAATGTTTATTTCAACAATTTAACTCTAAAACAATTCAAAGAGAATATCGAGCTTTAATATGGGGAAATTTACTTGAAGAAAAAGGAATTATAGCTGGTTTTATTGGAAGAGATCCTAAAAATAGAAAAAGAATGACTATTTTTAGAAAAAATGAATCTTATAAAGGAAAGTATTCTATTACATATTATAAAGTATTAGAAAGATTTCAACATTTAACATATGTTTCTTGCAATATAAAAACAGGAAAAACACATCAAATAAGAGCACATTTTAAATATTTGGGGCATCCATTATTTCACGATTCTATGTATGGAGGGAATAGAATTTTTATGAAAAAAAAATGTTCAAATAAAAATATAGAATTTTTGAAAACTTGTTTTAAGATCTTACCAAGACAAGCTTTACATGCTATATCTCTTTCTTTTATACATCCAAAAAATGAAAAATGTTATTTTTACTGTCCAATACCTAAAGATTTTCAAATTGTTTTACAAAAGTGTAGAAAAATATTATTATAATAAAGTCCCATTCAAAAGAATATAAGATATAGAAAAATATATAATTAATCCAACAACATCTACTAATGTAGCAACAAAAGGAGCTGAAGAACTAGCGGGGTCTCCTCTTAATTTTTTAATTATAAAAGGTAACATTGCCCCACTTAATGTCCCCCATAACACGATTCCGATTAAGGATAAAAATACAGTTAAACCTACTAATATCCAATGAGTTCCATAATTAAATAAATTTATTTTATGCCAAGCAACTACACGTATAAAACCTGTCAATCCTAAAATACTACCTAAAAAAAAACCGCAAATAATTTCTCTTCGCATTACAATCCACCAATCTTTTATTTTCACCTCTCCCAAAGCCATTGCTTGTATAATTAAACTTGCTGCTTGAGAACCACTATTTCCTCCACTTGAAACAACTAAAGGAATGAACAAAGCAATAACTACAGCTTTTTCTATAACACTTGAAAATTTTTGCATGACTGTTGTCGTTAACATTTCTCCTATAAACAATAAAATTAACCATCCAGCTCTTTTTTTAATAAGTTTGAATAAAGAAACGTTTAAATAAGATTGATTTAAAGCTTTCATTTCTCCTATTTTTTTTGAATTTTTTCTATAATTTTCATCCAAAACTCCATCTACAGTTACTATTCCCAATAAAAAATTATGATCATCTATAACTGGAAGTGAAATTCTATTGCTCATAGAAAATATTTGAATCGCTTTTTTTTCTGTATCTTTTACATTTAAAGTTTCAGTATATTGACCGTTTATTAGATCAGATACTTTTTTTTTTGGATCTACTAACAAAAATTCTTGTATTTTTATATCATTTATTAATTTTCCTTTTTGATCGACTATATAAACAATTTCTATAACATCACTATTTTTCACTTCTCTACGAATGTAATCTAAAACTTCTTGTATAGTCCAAGTTTTTTGAATAGCAATATAATATGGAATCATCAAACGGCTTACACTATTTTTAGGATACCCTAGAGATACTAAAATTCTATATTTATCTTCTGAATTTAAATATTTTATTAAATCTTTTAAAATCTTTTTTGGAAGATTATCTAATAAATAAACACGATCATCTACTGATAAATTATTTAACAACTCCATTTTTTTAATAGAAGGCAAGCCTTTTATAATTTTTTTTTTTATAGAATAATCTAATATTCTAAAAATAGAAATTGCTTTACATAATTTTAACGAACTAAATATTTTTACAACATCATTAGGATTGTGATAAATGCTCTTTATTAATCTACTTATAGTTTGATTATTTAGAAATTTATCCTTATTTAAATAATCTTGATCCTCATTAAACATTTTTTTTTGTAAAAATTTTTTTTGAGTTTATAATATGATTGGATTTATTTCCACAGGAAACAAAAACAATTTCTATATTGTTCTGCAGAAATAAATTAAAATTACGGAATAAAATCATTGTAATATTTATATACGTACGTCTAAAAAAAAAAAAATGAAATATAATTTTCGTAAAATAGAAAAACGTTGGCAAATATACTGGAAAAAACATAACATATTTTATACAAAAGAAAGTCAAAAAAGAAAATATTACATTTTAAATATGTTTCCTTATCCTTCTGGAACAGGGCTTCATGTAGGACATTGTTTAGGGTACATAGCATCAGATGTTTATGCAAGATATAAACGAGCAAAAGGATATAATGTTTTAAATCCCATAGGTTTTGATTCTTTTGGTCTTCCTGCAGAACAATATGCTATACAAACAGGAAAACATCCTTATGAAACAACTCTTGAAAATTCACGTAGATACAAAAAACAAATGAATAAAATAGGACTTTCTTTTGATTGGAATAGAAGACTATATACCAGTCATCCTAATTATTATCGTTGGACTCAATGGATGTTTATTCAAATTTTTAATTCTTGGTACGATAAAAATAGTGAAAAAGCTAAATCTATAGATCTTTTAATTGAAGAATTTAATAAAAACGGAAATAATTTCATTAACGCTAGCACTACGAAAAATTATAAGTTTAATTCAAAAACGTGGAATAAATTTAATTCATACGAAAAAGAATCTATTCTTTTAGATTATAGATTAGCTTTTTTATGTAATAATATAGTGAACTGGTGCCCAGATCTAGGAACAGTATTAGCTAATGATGAAATAAACAATGGAAAAAGTGAAAGAGGAGGATATCCAGTTTACAAAAAAAAAATGTTACAATGGCATATAAGAATTAGTCCATATGCAGAAAGACTTATAAAAGGATTAAATTTGATTGATTGTTCTCAATCTTTAAAAAAGTTACAATATAATTGGATAGGAAAATCAATAGGAATTTCTATATTTTTAAAAATTGTTTATCCTATTGGTGAAATCAATCAAATTGAATTATTTACTGCTCATCCAGAAATGATGTTTGGAATAACTTTTATCATACTGTCTCCAGACCATCCACTTGCAGATAAAATTTTACATCTTAAAAATAGGTTTACATATCTTACTGATGAATTCCCTATATACGAAAATACAAAAAATATTTCTGGTATTTTTACAGAAAATTATGTACTACATCCTTTTATTAGAAATAAAAGGATTCCCATTTATATAAGTAATTTTTTTACGATAAATAATCAAACAAAATCTATAATAGGAATCCCTGGATATGAAGAAAAAAGTAGAAAATTTGCCCAAAAATTTGGTATCGAAATCATAAAAATTTTAGATGTTAATGAAAAATGTATGAATTCTAATTTTTTGAATGGATTAAATCGTCAACAAGCAAAAGAAAAAATAATCAAAATTTTAATAAATAAAAAAATAGGAGAAACTAAAACTAGTTATAAGATTCGTGATGCTATTTTTTCCAGACAAAGATATTGGGGAGAACCAATTCCTATTTATTTTAAAAATAAAATTCCAAAAACAATTCCTCTTGATAAATTACCGATTGTCCTTCCTAAAATAGATAACTTTTATCCTAAAGATGGAAAATCTCCATTAGTAAGAGTTCCAAATTGGGCTTGGGATGAAAAAAACATGAAAATTGTTTCTAATATTCTTATTGATCATAAATATGTATTTCCAATTGAAACTAGTACAATGCCTAGTTGGGCAGGATCAAGTTGGTATTTTATTAGATATATGGATGTACATAATAATCAATTCTTTATTGATAAAAAAAAAGAAAATTATTGGAAAAATGTCGATTTATATATTGGTGGATCTGAACATAGTACAGGTCATTTGATTTATGCTAGATTCTGGAATAAATTTTTATTGGATAGAGGATGGATAACTACGGAGGAACCTTTCAAAAAAATATTGAATCAAGGAATGATTTTGAGTTATTCTGCTATTATACTAAAAGTGATAGGAGAAAATACTTTTCTTTCTTATGGATTAAAAAATAAAAAACACGCATATTTTTATTTTCAAGAAGTATATGTAGATCTTTCTTTAATTAAAAAAAACAATGAATTAGATATTAATAAGTTTAAAAAATACAGACCTGAATTTTATTCATCTGTTTTTATTTTGGAAAGAGGATCCTTTTTTTGTAAAAGAAAATTGGAAAAAATGTCAAAATCCAAATTTAATGTAATAAATCCTGATGATATTTGTGAAAAATATGGATCAGATGTATTTCGTATTTATGAAATGTTTTTAGGGCCGATTCATCAATCGAAACCTTGGGATGAAAAAAAAATAAATGGTATAAAAAATTTTATAAATAAATTTTGGAGTTTATTTCATATAAATCAAATTTTTCAAGTAAGTGAAATGAATCCAACATTCCAAGAATTAAAAATTTTACATAGTACTATAAAAAAAATTCAAGATAAAATGCAATCTTTTTCATGGAATACTTCTATAAGTTTATTAATGATTATAACTAATCAGTTGACTGTCTTAAAATGTAATAAAAGAAAGATATTAGAACCTTTAGTTCAATTAATTGCTCCATTTGCGCCTCATGTATCCGAAGAGTTATGGTATAAGATGGGTAAAAAAAAATCTATTATATTTTATAATTTTCCAATTTTTAATACAAAATATATAGTGAAAAAAGAAATAACATATCCGATTATGTTTAATGGAAAATTCAAATTTTCAGAAAAATTTAACTATAACACTTCAATAGGAGAAATAAAAAATAAAATTTTAAATCATCCCAAAACAAAATTTTTTTTGAAAGAAAAAACTTTACAAAAATTAATTTTAATACCTAAAAAAATAATAAATATTTTATTCAAATAAATTTTTGAAAATGATACTTCATATTATAATTATAATACTTAATTACATGTTGTAATGGATTAAAATTTATACATAAAATGTAGATTTGTACTCAATAATGTAGCATTCATTTTTGTATTTTTTTTCATTGCTATGGAAATGTGTAAAAACTTTTTTTATGTCAAAAAACCAAAATAAAACTGGTACATATAGTTTTTTTAATTGTATAGAAAAAAATTTTGATAAAGCTGCGGAATTTCTTTCTATTGAAAAGGGTCTTTTAGAACAAATTAAAGCTTGCAATTCTGTATATCGTATGCATTTTCCTGTGAAAATAGGAAAAGAAATCAAAGTTATTGAAGCGTATAGAGTCCAACACTCTCATCATAAACTTCCTTGTAAAGGAGGAATTCGATATAGTACTAAAGTTAATCAAGATGAAGTTATGACTTTAGCAGCTTTAATGACCTATAAATGTGCCATAGTTGATGTGCCTTTTGGAGGTGCTAAAGGGGGAATAAAGATTGATCCACAAACCATCTCACCAGAAAATATAGAAAAGATAACACGCCGTTACACCTCTGAATTGATTAAAAAAAATTTCATTGGTCCGGGAATAGATGTTCCCGCACCTGATTATGGAACTGGAGAAAGAGAGATGAGTTGGATTTTTGATACTTTTTTATCTCTTCGTTCTGGAGACGTAGATGCATTAGCTTGTGTTACAGGAAAACCCGTTTCTCAAGGAGGAGTAAGAGGAAGAAAAGAAGCAACAGGATTAGGTGTATTTTATGGAATTAGAGAATTGTGTTCTATAAAAGAAGATATGTATTCTGTTGGTCTTGATGTAGGATTAGTTGGGAAAAAAATTATTATACAAGGATTAGGAAATGTTGGCTATCATGCCGCTACTTTTTTTCACGAATCAGGGGCTATTATCATAGCTTTAGCAGAAAGAGAAGGTGCAATCTATAACGAAAAAGGATTAAATGTATCCAAAGTTTTCTTACATTTAAAAAATACTGGATCAATACTAAATTTTCCAGAAGCAAAAAATATAGAGAATACGGAAAAGGCTTTAGAATTAGAATGTGATATTTTAATTCCAGCGGCATTAGAAAATGTAATACATAAAAATAACGCAAATCGTATTAAGGCTAAAATTATTGGAGAAGCCGCAAATGGACCTATCACTCCTGAAGCTGATGAAATATTGGAGAAAAAAGGAGTAATTATTGTTCCTGATATTTACTTAAATGCAGGAGGAGTTACCGTTTCTTATTTTGAATGGCTAAAAAACTTAAGTCATGTACGTTATGGGCGCATGGAAAAGAAATTTAGCGAAAATATGAATGCAGAATTCTTACAAGTTATAGAAACGGTTTGCAAAAAAAAAATTTCGTCAGAAGAAAAAAAAATTATTTTAAGAGGACCAAGAGAAATCGATCTGGTCCGTAGCGGATTAGAAGATACAATGATCAATGGATTTCATAAAATCCGTGATTTAAAAAAATCATTAAAAATAAAAAACATGCGTATTGCAGCATTCGTACTCGCAATCAATAAAATTATTGATTCTTATGAAAAACTAGGAATTTTTCCATAATATTCTTATCATATCCTTTCCTTGTATAACGATAGAAATATAATATATTTTTCATGAAGTACAAAAGATCATTATTGAAATTAAGTGGAGAAGCTCTTATGGGAGATAACGAATTTGGACTTCATTCTACTCGTCTTCAACAATATGCTGAAGAAGTAAAAAAAGTAGTAGAAATGGGAGCTCAAGTAGCTATAGTTATTGGAGGGGGTAATATATTTAGAGGATTTTCTAGAATAAAGGAAAAAACGATAAATCGTATAGAAGGAGATTACATGGGGATGCTAGCAACTGTTATTAACGGTATAGCCTTTCAATCATATTTAGAAAATATAGGAATATGTACTTATATTCAAACAGCTATTCGAATGGATGAAATTGCAGAACCTTTTGGAAAAGATAGGGCTATACACCATCTTGAAAAAGGAAGGGTTGTAATATTTGTCGCGGGGTTAGGAAATCCTTATTTCACTACAGATACAGCCGCTGTTTTGCGTGCTATCGAAATAAAAGCTGATGTATTATTAAAAGGGACTAGAGTGGATGGAATTTATACAACAGATCCAGAAAAAGATAAATATGCTAAAAAATTTAAAAATATATCTTTTGATATGGCATATCAAATGGGAATTAAAGTGATGGATCAAACAGCTTTCATTTTAGGAAATGAAAATAATTTACCGATTATTATTTTTGATATTAACAGAAAAGGAAATTTTAAAAAAGTAATTTCAGGAGAGGAAATAGGAACTATGGTTTCTAAAAAAAAATAAAATTAATTATGGATGAATTAAATGAAATTTTATCCTCTTGTAAAGAAAATATGGAGGAAATTTTTAAAAAACTGACAAAAGAAATTCATCGTATTCGATTAGGGAGCAAATCTGTATCTTCTTTTTTGGGTAAAATAAAAATAAAATGTTATGGAACCTTTTTTTCTCTAATAGAAGTATCCAATATTTCTATTGTAGATAATATGAATATTTCTATTCATCCCTGGGACCTTTCTATTATTTCAAATATAGAAAAAGCCATTATTAATGCGAATTTAGGTTTTATGCCAACTAATAAAGGAGACTCTATTCATATACATTTGCCTATAATTACAGAAGAAAGTAGAAAAATTTTGATAAAAAAAATAAAAAGCCAAACAGAACATGCAAAAATTCTCGTGAGAGAAATTAGGAAAAAAAATAACCAACATATAAGAAAATTAAAAATATCAGAAGATATTTCTAAAACAGTAGAAAATCATATACAAAAAATGACGAGTGAATATATACAAAAAATAGAAAGTTTCTTTATTCATAAGGAAAAAGAAATATTGAAAATATAGAAAATATAAAATGATAAGAAAATATTCAGTTAAAGAATTACTAAATAAAGAAAAATTTTTTATAGATAAAAAAGTATTAGTCGAAGGATGGATTCGTTCTTTTCGTCATTCTATTTTCATCAGTTTGAATGATGGATCTACAATTCAAAATATACAAATTATTTTATCTAATAAATTAGATAAAAATATTGTAAAAAAAATAACAATTGGAAGTTCAATTAGAGTTATAGGAATAGTGAAAAAAAGTATTGGAATAAAACAATATATTGAACTCGAATCTGTGGATATAACTATATATGAATCAGTAGAGACAAAGATTATTCAAAAATCGATTTTGCAACCTAAAAAACATAGTTTGGAAAAACTTCGTGAACAAGCTCATTTACGTTTCCGAACAAATATTTTTAGTTGTATTATGAGAATACGTCATCATATAGCTTTTGGTATACATAAATATTTTCATAAACATGGTTTTTTTTATATTCATACTCCAATTATTACTACTTTAAATTGTGAAGGAACCGGAAAAATGTTTCAGATAACAACTATGGATTTAAAAAAAAATAAACCAATCGATTATGAAAAGGATTTTTTTAAATGTAAAACTTATCTCAGTGTATCCGGACAATTAGAAGCGGAGACTGCTTCTTTAGGATTAGGAAAAGTATATACTTTTGGTCCTGTGTTTAGGGCAGAAAATTCCAATACTTCACGACATTTATCAGAATTTTGGATGATTGAACCGGAAATTGCTTTTTATCATCTGGAAGAAAATATCAATTTAGCTGAAAATTTTCTCAAATTTATTATAAAATATATTGTAGATAATAGCATGGAAGACTTGATTTTTTTAAATCAATGTTTGGAGAAATGGAACCAAAAGAAAAAAAATTCCCTTTTAGAAAAATTAGAACTTATCTTAAAATTTCCATTCAAGAAAATTAGTTATACGGAAGCTATAAGAATTCTTGATCAAGAAGAAAAGAAAAAAAAAATAAGATTTTTACATCCAATTATTTGGGGAATGGATTTACAGTCGGAACATGAACAATATTTAGTAGATAAATATTTTAAAATTCCTGTAATTATATTTGATTATCCTTGTAGTATTAAAGCTTTTTATATGCGTATGAATCATGACGGAAAAACAGTTAGAGCTATGGATATTTTATTTCCTGAAATAGGAGAAATTATTGGAGGATCTCAAAGAGAAGAACGTTATGATATATTATTACAACGTATGAAAGATACAAATACTGATAAAAATAAACTTTGGTGGTATTTAGATACACGTCGTTTTGGTTCTGTTCCTCATAGTGGATTTGGGTTAGGTTTTGATCGTTTAGTTCAATTTATCACAGGAATGAATAATATTCGTGATGTTATTCCATTTCCAAGAGTTCCAAACAATGCAGAATTTTAAAACATGTTGAAACAACAGTTATTGCAAAAAGGACAACATAAGCTTTCTCCACAACAAATCAAATTAATGAAATTAGTTCAATTGTCGACTTTAGATTTTGAACAAAGAGTTCAAAAAGAATTGGAAGAAAATCCAGCTTTAGAGGAAGAAAATTGTTCGGACTTAGAAGAAAATTCAGATACATTAGAAAATGATATGGATCTTACAGAGGATCAAAATCAATCTGCAGATTTATCTGAAATAGATGAATATTTAAGTGATGACGAAATTGAAGATTTCCAAATAAATAATCAAAATTATAGTATAAAAAAACATATTCCCATTATTTCTGGAATTTCTTTTCAAGAATATCTAAAAAATCAATTGCATACATTTCGTTTAAATGAAAAAGATTTATTAATTGCTGATTTTATATTAGGAAATATAGATAATGATGGTTATATGAAAAGAAAAATTCCATCTATAGCGGATGATATTTTCTTAATACTTGGAATATATGTCTCTACAGTAAAAATAGAGGAATTGCTTGTAAATTATGTACAGAAATTAGATCCTATAGGAATAGGTTCCAGAAATTTACAAGAATGTTTGCTGATTCAATTAGAGAAAAAAAAAATCAATCAAGAAATTTTTTTATCAAAAAAAATTATACGAGATCATTTTGAATCTTTTGTAAAAAAGCATTATCGAAAATTGCAAAAAAAATTGGGAATAACAAAAAAAGATCTACGAAAAGTTCTTGATCAAATAAAAAAATTAAATCCTAAACCAGGAAGGATTTATTCTGATAATACTAAAAATTTGGATCATATTATTCCGGATTTTAATATTTATATTTCAGATGAAAAATTAGAACTTTCTTTAAATCAAAGAAATATTCCAGAATTAAAAATATCATCTTTATATTTAGATATGTTAAAATCTTATAAATCAGAAAAAAATATAAAAAAAAATGAAGAAACCATTGTATTTTTAAAACAAAAAATAGATTCAGCAAAATGGTTCGTAGATGCAATCAAACAACGTCAAAATACATTAATGTTAACAATGAACGCTATTATGGATTATCAAAAAGAATATTTTTTAACTGGAGATCCAGTTAAAATAAAACCTATGATATTAAAAAATATTTCCCAAAAAATAGGAGTAGGAATTTCTACTGTTTCACGTGTAGCTAATAGTAAGTATGTAAACACACCATATGGTACTTTTTTAATAAAAAGTTTTTTTTCTGAAAAAATGATAAACCAAGAAGGAAAAGAAATTTCCTCTATTGAAATAAAAAAACTTTTAGGAGAATCAATAGATAAAGAAAACAAAAAAAAACCTTTTACTGATGAAAAATTATCCAAAATACTTAGAAAAAAAGGCTATTTAGTAGCTAGAAGAACTATCGCAAAATATAGAGATCAAATGCATATTCCTGTTGCAAGAATGCGAAAAAATTTATGATTATTTTATAATTACAGTTTTACAATTTGTAAATTCTTTTATAGATAAAGCTGATAATTCTCTACCATATCCGGATTTTTTAACTCCTCCAAAAGGAAAACGTGGATCTGATTTGACAACTTCATTTATAAAAACCATCCCCGTGTCTATTTTTTTTGATATTTCTTCCGCTTCTTCTAAATTTTTTGTCCAAATAGAAGCTCCAAGTCCGTATGGTGTATTATTAACAATATCAGGAATTGTTTCTTCTTTAGAAAAAGAAGAAATAATTCCTATTGGCCCAAATATTTCTTCTTTATTCACTATACAGTTATCATTTTCTATTCTTAATAAAGCAGGAGAAAAAAAATTACCATCTCTGGTAATTTCTAAACATATTTTTCCTCCATTTAGGATTATATTTTTGTATTGCTGATACAATTTTTCAGATAAATCATGACGAGAAATATAGCCTATTTTAGTCGATTCATCATATAAATTTCCTCTATGATATGTTTTCATTTCTTGCATAACTGCATCTATAAAATCATCTATTATAGTTTTATCTACAATAAATCTTTTTGCAGAAATACATGTTTGTCCTGTATTATTTAATCTAGATTCTGTAGCTAATTTTGCTATTTTTTCTATATCCTCTACATCTTTCATAACTACAAAAGCATCATTTCCTCCTAATTCTAAAACAGATTTTTTAATATATTTTCCGGATAATGATCCTATAATACTTCCCGTTAAAGTACTTCCTGTAAAAGTCACTCCTTGTATTATAGGATGGGCTATAACAGATTCTATTTGATTTGGATTCATTAATAAAACCTGAAAGGCCCCTTTAGGAAACCCGGATTTTAAAAACATTTTTTCTAAAATGAGAGAACATTCTGTTGTATTAAGAGCTGGTTTAATGATAATTACATTTCCTAATAATAAGTTAGGAATAGTAGATCTGATCGTTTGCCAAATGGGATAATTCCAAGGTATAATCCCTAATATAGCGCCTATAGATTCAAACTTTACATAAGAAATTTTATATTCAGTATAAATTTTTTTAATAAAAACAGATTCTTTAAAGTCACAATAATATTTACATAAATTAATACTTTTATTTACTTCTGCATGAGATTGAGTTATGGGTTTCCCCATTTCTTGAGTAACGGAATAAGCCATAATATCTGTGGCTTTTTGCATGAAAGAACAGAATTTAGTTAAACATTCAATTTTCAAGTTGAAAGGATAATTTTTCCATTCATTATATGCATTTTGAGCTTCAGATAATTTAAAATTAATATTTTTATTGGATAAAAAATAATAAGTTTTTAATATATTATCGTTTACAGGATTAATGGTTTGAAACATCTCATTTTTTTTTAACAATTTGTCCATTCAAACTAATAGAAACTTTGGTGTGAAAAGCAATGGCATAAAATTTTATTTTTTTTAAAAATAAAAGCATTCCATTAGCTCTAATAGGAGATAAAAAAGTCTGAAATCCTATTTCATAAATAAAATTAGCATTAGAGTAAATAATTTCAAAAGGAAATAGTCCTGAATATACTCGAATCATAAGAGCAGCCATTCCTCTAGGTAATAAAGCATCACTATCCGCTTCAAAAAAAATGCGTGATCTATTAAATTTAGCCTCTAACCAAACTTTGGATTGACATCCATGAATTAATTTGTCTTCAGATCTAAATATAGGAGATCTTTTAGATAATTCTTTACCTAAGTCTATCAAATATTCATATTTTTCTTCCCAATTTTTAAGAATTTTAAATTCTTTTTTTATTATTTTTTCTCTTTTATGCAAATCCATTGCTATATTTTTAGATCAAGATGAAAATATACATTTTTCTTTTTTTGAATTTAATATTAACTAACTAATTTTATTCTGGCCATTTTCGCTGCTTTTGTCATATTATGAAGAGACATTAATACTTCTTCCCATTTCCTAGTTTTTAATCCACAATCTGGATTAATCCAAATATTTTTTATAGGTAATTTTTTTGAAGCTTTTTCTATTAAGTCAAATATTTCTTCTACTGTGGGAATTCTGGGAGAATGAATATCATATACTCCTGGTCCTATTTCATTAGGATAAGAAAAAACGGAAAAGGCTTTTAACAATTCCATTTTAGATCTAGAAGTTTCCATAGTGATAACATCTGCATCCATATCTGCTATATGTTTGAATATATCGTTAAATTCACTGTAACACATATGTGTATGTATTTGGGTTTCATCTTTAACTCCACTAGAAGAAAGACGAAAAGCCTTAATAGACCAATCAAAATAAGATTTCCAATTCTTTTTTTTCAAAGGCAATCCTTCTCTTAGAGCTGGTTCATCGATTTGAATAATTTGAATTCCAGATCTTTCTAAAGATAAAACTTCTTCTCGAATAGCCCAAGCTATTTGATAAGCTGTATGAGAAAGAGGTTGATCATCTCTGACAAAAGACCATTGTAAAATTGTAACGGGACCAGTTAACATCCCCTTCATTAATTTTTTTGTTTGAGATTGAGCAAAACATATCCATTTAACAGTCATATCACCAACACGACCTACATCCCCATAAATCACAGGAGGTTTAACACAGCGACTCCCATAACTTTGTACCCATCCATTTTCAGTAGAAAGTATTCCTTTTAATTTATCAGAGAAATATTCTACCATATCAGTCCTTTCAAATTCTCCATGAACTAATACATCTAAATCTATTTTTTCTTGTTTTTTAACAACATCTACAATGAAATTTTTTATTTTTTCATCATATTCTTCTCGACTCAGTTCTTTTTTTCTAAATTTATTTCGCAAATTACGTATTTCTTTCGTTTGGGGGAAAGATCCTATAGTAGTAGTGGGAAATAGAGGAAGATTAAATTTTTGTTTTTGCTTCTTTTGTCTAATATAAAAAGGATTATCCCTTTGTATATCTTTGTCCGTTATTTTTATTGCTCTTTCCTTGATTTTTATATCATAAAAAACAGAGGATGATTCCTCTAGTAAAGAGGAGTTACTGAGTAGAATATTTTTATTTCCTTTTATAATTTTTTCTAAATCATTTAATTCATCAATTTTTTGTCTTGCAAAAGACATTTTATTTTTGATATCTATATGAATAGAATTTTCATATTCTATATCTATAGGAACGTGTAAAAGAGAGCAATTAGGAGCAATCATAACTCTATCTTCTCCTAGAGATTCTATCGCTTTTTCTATTTTTTGAATAGAATTAGCATAATTATTTTTCCATATATTTCTCCCATCAATAACCCCCAAAGATAAAATCGTTTTTGATTCTCTTGAAAAAAAAGAAAGTATTTTTTCCAATTGATTCGGTTCTTCCACTAAATCTATATGTAAAGCTTGAATAGATATATCATGAAAAAGAGATATATTTTCTGATATGCCATCAAAATAAGAAGTTAATAAAATATTGATTTCAGAACAAAATCTAGATATTTCTCCATAAGCATATTTAAAAATTTTTTTGTCTTTTTCTGACATATCTAAACCTAAAATAGGTTCGTCTAATTGAATCCAATTAACTCCTTCATTTTTTAGTTTTTGAATGATTTTTATATAAATAGGAATGAGATTTTCTATTAAATCCATTCTATAAAAAGATTTTTCTTTTTCTTTTCCTAAAAATAAATAAGAGACAGGTCCAATTAATACAGGTTTAATCTTTTTTATAGATTTTAATATATTTTTAGATTCCGCTAATTCATCAAAAATTTTATTCGAAAAAATAGAAAATTTTTGATTTTTATAAAATTCTGGAACAATATAATGGTAATTCGTGTTAAACCATTTGGTCATTTCCATTGCTTTAATATCCCATCCATTTTTTTGAAATCCTCTAGCCATAGAAAAATATAGATCAATATTATTATCAATCAATTTAATACTAAGATAAGACTCTGAAATCACTCCCAACAACAAAGACATATCTAAAACATGATCATAAAAACTGAAATCATTGCATGGAATCAAATCCAACCCAGCTTTTTCTTGTATTTTCCAATTTTCTTTCCTGATTTTTGTTCCTACTTCAAATAAAGCACCAGAATTAATTTTATTTGACCAATAAGCTTCACAAGCTTTCTTTAACTCTCTTCGTATCCCTATACGTGGATAACCTAAATTATGTTTCAGCATATAAATAACTTTATAAAAATTGTATTTTCATACATAGTATAATACATAATACATAATAAATACATATGTATATATCATATGATAAAAATTAACTAAATATCCAATAATTGATATAAATATTCTAAAATATTTCTCTCTAAAGCAGAAAAATTCACATTTCTTCTATTCATCATAATTTCAGCAGTTTCACAAACTTTATTAAAAGGAATTCTTTTTTTATTTTGAATTCCTCCTAAAGAAAAAGAAGGAATATATCTAGGCGGAAATCCATATCCAAAAATATTATCACTAATACCTGCAATCGTAGCTGTATTAAATTGAGTATTTATTGCTGATTTAGAATGATCTCCCATGATTATACCAAAAAATTGTAAATCGGTAGGAATAAAATCTTTTTTTTCATAATTCCAAACAGTTACTTTTTGATAATCATTTCTCAAATTAGAAATATTAGTTCCAGCTCCTAAATTACACCATTCTCCCAAAATAGAATTTCCTAAAAATCCATCATGAACCTTATTAGAATAAGAAAAAATTACTGAATTAAAAATTTCTCCTCCTATTTTACAAAAAGTAGCAATAGTTGTTCCTCCATATATTTTTGCTCCCACATTCAACGTAGTATGTTCTCCAATTGCTACTGGCCCTCGGATTACAGCCCCTTCCATAATCTCCACTTTTTTTCCAATATATATGGGCCCATATTGAGCATTTAATACAACATTATTCGTTTTTATATCTTCTTCCAAAAAAATTTTATCCTTACAAATAATATGATTATTTCCTAACAAAGAAGACGATTTTTTACCATTTGTGAAAAATAAAAAATCTTTTTTTAATACAGTTCCATTATTTATAAATATATCCCATGGATATTGAATATGAATAATTTTATTTACATGATATATTTTTTTATACTTTTTTAAATATAAAGAAAGAATGTTTTCTTTCCATGAAAAGAAATTTTTTTTTATGGCAATCATTTTTTCTTTAAAAAAAATGGTTTCGTTTTCTTTTAAAGAAAAAAGAATTTGAATTAACTCTTCATTAGGAAGAAATGCAGAATTAATTAACAATATATTTTCAAAATAGTAAGATTCTTTTTTTGTATATTTCTTCGAAAGAAATGGTTGTGTAATAATATTATCTACCTTTTTTCCAATATATTTTTCCCATCTTTCTTTTATCGTAAATAATCCTAATCTGATTTCTGATACAGGTCTAGTGAGTGTGATAGGAAATAATTTTTTCCATTCCATTCCATCATATAATATGAAATTCATATGAATATATTTTTATAATTTTTTATATTTTTCATATCTTTTCTTAAATTTTTCAGCTGGACCTGTTTTTCCTAAAAATCTTTTTTCTCCAGTAAAAAACGGATGTGAATAACTAGATATCTCCATTTTATATAATGGATAATCACTTCCATCTATATGAATAGAATCTTTTGTTGTAACTGTCGATTTACAAATAATTATTTTATCATTGTTAATATCTTTAAAAACAACAGGTCTGTAATTTTCTGGATGTATTTTTTTATTCATATTTATTTTTTATTGTTTGGAAAACGGTAAATCAATCCATTAATGTTCATTCCAGCACCTAAGGATGCCATGAGGATTGTGTCTCCAGGTTTAATATCATGAGGAGGCATCTTTCCTTTAAGAATTAAATCCAATAAAGTAGGAACAGTAGCTACAGAAGAATTTCCAAATTTTTGTATTGTCATAGGCATAATTTTTGATATGAAATTCTTGTTTAAGGACTTACAATCATATAATTTCAATAATCTTTTTAAAATAGCATAATCCATTTTAGCATTAGCTTGATGAATAAGAATTTTTTTGATATCCTTAAGATGAAAATTAGCATGATCAAGTATATTTTTTAACATGTTTGGAACTTCTGTTAATGCATATTCATAAATTCTCCTTCCATTCATTCTAATATTAACTAAAGATTTTCTATAATTTGGATTTAAAGAAGGACCATTAGTTAAATAATATAATTTTTCATTATTATCACATTGAGTCTCGTAATGAATAATCCCATATTTTTCTTCTTCTAAGAATTCTATAGCAGATAGTACAGCCGCTCCTGCTCCATCGGAAAAAATCATTGCATTTCTATCATGTGGATCTATAACTTTAGATAAAGTTTCAGAACTAGTTATCAATATATTTTTAGCATATTTAGATCGTAAAAGTTGATCCGCAAGAATCATCCCTTCTATCCATCCTGTACAACCAAAAATCATATCATATGGTCTACATTTTATATTTTTTATTTTAAGTTTATTTTTTACTTTAGCTGCTATAGAAGGCATAAAATCAGATTGATAAGAAGTAGGATGAATATCTCCATAGTTATGAGCTGATATAATATAATCTATTTTCTCTTTAAAAATTTTAGAATTTATCAAAGCTCTTTTTGCTGCAATAGCAGCAATATCAGAATTTAATAACCCTTCATTTATATATCTTCTTTCCTCTATTTCTGTGATTTTTTGAAATTTTTTGATGATTTCCTCATTAGATTTTTCAATTTTTAATCCTTTTTTATTGTAAAATTTATGTTTTAAAAAATGATCTCTTTTTATTATCTTTTCTGGTAAATAATGCCCCGTTCCTGTAATGATTGATCGAATCATTTCTTTTCTTTATATTATTATACAATTTAATGATTAAACTAAAAGAAATAAAATTCTTTAAAATAACTATTAAATAAAAACTATTTTTTCTCCATATTTTTTAATTTAAAAAGTAAATTCCAAATATTATGTATAAAAATTCTCCTTCTTCAAAAGAAGAAAAATTGAAAAATATGTTTGATCATATCGCAAATAAATACGATTTAATTAATCATATACTATCTTTTGGAATAGATTTTATATGGAGAAGAAAAACAATTCATTTATTATCCAAATTGAGTGGAAAAAATATTAAAAATATATTAGACTTAGCTACTGGAACTGGAGATCTAGCTATCTTGCTCGCAAGTAAATTCAAACATGCTCATGTTACAGGATTAGATCCATCTGATAAAATGCTAAAAATAGCTGAAAAAAAAATAAAAAACAATTTTTTTGAAAAAAGAGTTAAAACTATTAAAGGATATTCACAAAATATTCCGTTTCAAAATGAAACTTTTGATATAGTAACTATTGCTTTTGGAATAAGAAATTTTCAATACATTCATCGTTCTGTTAAAGAAATACATAGAATTTTAAAACCTTACGGAATTTTAGTTATTTTAGAATTTTCTAACCCTTCCAATTATTGGATAAAAAAAATTTATTATTTTTATTTTTTTTTTATACAAAAAATAGGAAATTTTATATCAAAAAACCATTTTGCTTATAATTATTTAAAAGAATCTATACTATCTTTTCAATATTACAATAAAAAAATGAATAAACTCTTAAAATATCATAAATTCGATCCTATTCATATACAAAAACTAACTTTTGGAATTGTTTCTATTTATGTTAGTCAAAAAAAATAAAGATATAAATTCATTTTTATAACCTTTAATTAAAATATTTTTTCATGATGATCAAGTATTTATCTGGATACTTTACTCCTGCATTCCTTAAGAGAAGAATTAAAAACATAGAGTTATTTATGCGTTATCCGATAGAAATACAAAATCAATTAATCAATCAACTTATTTTATATGCAAAAAATACAGAGTTTGGAAAAAAATACGGATTTCGTGACATAAAAAAATATCAACAATTTTCTGAAAGAATTCCTATATGTAAATATTCTGATTTACAATTTTTTATTAAAAGAATTCGTAAAGGAGAAAAAAATATATTATGGCCAGGAGAAGTAAAATGGTTTGCCAGATCTTCTGGTACGACTAATACAAGAAGCAAGTATATTCCTGTTACTAAATCATCTATGAATACATGTCATTATAAAGCAGGAAAAGATATGTTATCCGTTTATATTCATAATCATCCTAAAACAAAAATTTTTTTCGGAAAAGCAGTTCGTTTAGGTGGAAGTTACGAATTATATAGAAAATATAACACATTTTATGGTGATTTATCTTCCATTTTAATTAAAAATATGCCTTTTTGGGTTGAAAATATTTGTGTACCTAAAAAAAAAATAGCCTTAATGAGTGAATGGGAAAAAAAATTAGAAAACCTGGTAAAAGATACAGGAGATAAAGACGTTAGAATTTTATTAGGTGTTTGTTCTTGGCTGCTGATTTTCTTGAATAAATTATTGAAAGAATTTAACAAAAAAAAAATAAATGAAATATGGCCTAATATAGAGGTAATATTTCATGGAGGAGTAAGTTTAAGACCTTATATAAATCAATATGATAAATTATTTGATAAATCTATAAATTATTACGATGTATACAGTGCATCAGAAGGTTTTTTTGCTATACAAGATCAAAAAAATGTTGAAGATCTTTTGTTATTATTAAATCATGGTATATTTTATGAATTTATTCCTACAGAAGAGATAAATAATACGAATCCTAAAATATTTTCTATTGATAAAGTAGAATTAAACAAAAATTATGCACTTGTCATTTCTACCAATGCAGGATTATGGAGATACATAGTTGGAGATACTGTTAGGTTTACAAGTTTATCTCCATATAGAATTTCTATTTCAGGAAGAACAACTCATTATATTAATTCTTTTGGAGAGGAATTAATTGTTGAACATGCAGAAAAAGCTTTAAATAAAACTTGTATCAAAACAAATTCCATTATTCGTGAATATACTGCAGGGCCTGTGTTTATGAATCATATGAATAAAAAAAATTCTGGAGCTCATGAATGGATTATAGAATTTGAAAGAACACCGATTAATTTATTTGATTTTAGGAACATTTTGGATAATGAATTAAAATCTTTGAATTCAGATTATGAAATTAAACGATATAAAAACATTGTTTTAGGTCCTCCTATTATATATGTAGCTAGAAATGGGTTATTTTATGATTGGCTAAAAAAACATAAAAAATTAGGTGGACAAAATAAAATTCCTCGTTTATCTAATGATAGAAGATATATTGATTCCATTATAAAAATGGAAAAAAATAGAGGTTAGTTTCAAAAAAATATTTTATAACTTTATAGTTTTATTATGAAAAAAAAAAAAGAAATATTTAAAACTTACGGAACATCTGTTTACGATACAGGTTCTTCTAAAGCTCAAATTGCTTTATTTACTTATCGTATTAATCATTTAAACAATCATCTCAAAAATAATAAAAAGGATTTTAACACAGAAAGAGCTTTGGTAAAAATGGTGGGAAAAAGAAAAAAATTACTAAAATATATAGAGAAACATGATATCAAAAATTATAAAAATATAATTAAACATTTAGGATTAAGGAAATAAAATTACAGAATATTTCTGTATCTATAAGTTCTTATTATATAGAAAATAAAAAATATGCCAGATATAGTAAAAGAAACCATATCTATGGAAAATGGTCGTACTATCATTATAGAAACAGGAAGATTAGCAAAACAAGCAGATGGAGCAGTTGTCGTCCGTGAAAAAAATACGATGCTTTTGGCAACTGTAGTTGTATCTAAAGAAACAAAAAATGAAATCAATTTTTTGCCTTTGACAGTAGATTATAGAGAAAAATATTATGCTGGAGGTAAAATTCCTGGAGGTTTTATTAAAAGGGAGGGAAGACCTTCTGACGAAGAAATTCTTACAATGAGATTAGTAGATCGTGTTTTAAGGCCATCATTTCCAGATTCTTTTAAAAAAGAAATACAAATTATGATTTCGTTACTTTCATATGATAAAACTGTTTTACCAGATGGATTAGCTGGATTAGCTGCATCAACAGCTTTATTAGTTGCAGGTATCCCTTTTAATGGCCCTATATCAGAAATACGTATTATACGTTTAAATGAAAAATTCATTATTAATCCTAGTTTAGATCAGTTAAAAGAAGCGGATATAGATTTGATAGTAGGAGCTTCAAATCATTCTATTCTTATGATAGAAGGGGAAATGAAGGAAATAAAAGAAGATGAATTTTTAAAAACTTTGATTATAGCTCATGAAGCTATAAAACTACAAATAGAAGCTCAAATCCGTTTAGTTAATAAACTATCAAAAAATCGTCTTTTTTTCTTTGATGATCAAGTATCAGTGAATTTTTCACAAGAAAATAAAAGATTAAAAAAAGAACTTTTTTTATTTTCACATGATAAAATTGAAAATATTTATCAAAATTTTCTAGATAAAAAAACTAGATCTATTCAAGAAAAAATTGTACTAAATGATTTTAAAAAAAATTTTTTAACAGAAGAACAAATAGAGAAAAAAGAAGCTATTATTGAACAATTTTTTGAAGAAATTAGAAAAAATATAATTAGAAATTTAGTTCTAAAAAAAGGAGTACGATTAGATGGTCGAACTAGTAAACAAATACGTTTAATATCTAGTTTTGTTGATTATTTACCTGGAGTACATGGTTCTGCTTTATTTTCAAGAGGAGAAACACAATCTTTAACTACAGTCACATTAGGATCATCTTTAGATGCTAATAAGATTGATAATGTTATTATGGAAAATCAGGAGAAATTCTATTTACATTACAATTTTCCACCTTTTTCAACAGGAGAAATCCGTTCTATCAGAGGTGTATCTAGACGTGAAGTTGGTCATGGTAATTTAGCTCAACGTGCATTAAAAAATATTATCCCCAATAATCCATATACAATTCGTGTTGTTTCCGATATTTTAGAATCTAATGGATCATCTTCTATGGCTACAGTTTGTGCTGCCAGTTTAGCATTAATGGATGCAGGGATCCCTATAAAAAATCCTGTTTCCGGAATTGCTATGGGTTTGTTTATGGAAAATGAAAAAAAAGTAATTATATCAGATATAATAGGAGAAGAAGATTATTTTGGAGATTTAGATTTCAAAATAACAGGAACTAAATATGGAATTACAGCTTGTCAAATGGATGTGAAAACAACGCAAGGAGTAACATTCGAGCTCATAAACAAAATTTTAATACAAGCTTTAGAAGGCCGTATTTTTATTTTAAAAAAAATGTTAGAAACTTTACCTGAATATAGAAAAAAAATAAAACCTCATGCTCCAAAAATATATACTTTTAATATTCCAAAAAATTTTATAGGTTCGGTTATAGGTACAGGTGGAAAAGTAATTCAAGAAATACAATCATGTACAAATACAAATATACTAATTGAAGAAAAAGGAGATTCCGGTTACATTGAAATCATTGGAAATGATGATGAAAAAATAGAAAAAGCTATCAATAGAATTAAAGAAATAGCTTTTGTTCCTGAATTAGGAAAAATTTATAAAGCAAAAGTAAAATCTATAAAAGATTTTGGTGCTTTTGTTGAAATATCTAAAGGAGTTGAAGGGTTGCTACATATTTCTGAAATAGGATGGAAAAGATTAAAAAATATAGAAGAAGAATTCCATATAGGAGATATTATTGATGTTAAATTTATGGGAATGGATGAAAGAAATAAAAAAATGAAACTATCTAGAAAAATACTTTTACCCCGTCCTGGAAAAAAAAATGAATAAAAAAAATATGAGACAACTTAAAATTACTAAACAAGTAACAAATCGTGAATCTGAATCGTTAGATAAATATCTTCATGAAATAGGAAAAATTCCATTATTAACTCCAGAAGAAGAAGTAGAATATGCTCGTAGAGCAAGAGAAGGGGATGGAACTGCTATAGATAAGCTTGTTAATGCCAATTTACGTTTTGTTGTCTCTGTTGCGAAACAGTATCAAAATCAAGGTTTAAGTTTATGTGATTTAATTAATGAAGGTAATTTAGGTTTGATAAAAGGAATATTACGTTTTGATGAAACAAGAGGTTTTAAATGCATATCGTACGTTGTTTGGTGGATTAGACAAGCTATTTTACAAGCTATTGCAGAACAATCACGTTCTATTAGGCAACCTACAAATAAATTAGCTTTACTAAACAAAATACTGAAAACTCTTGCTCAATTAGAACAAGAATTGCAAAGAACTCCTTCTGCCAGAGAAATAGCAGAATATTTAAATATGAATGAGAAAGATGTTGAAGAATCTATAAAGAACTCAGGAAGACATGTTTCAATGGATGCTCCATTGATAGAAGGAGAAGATTCTAATCTATATGATTTAGTTCGATCTGATGAATCTCCTCGTCCAGACGAACATTTAGAAAAAGAATCTTTACGTAAAGATATAAGAAGGATTTTAGAAACTTTAAGTGAAAGAGAACGTAGGGTTATAATTTTACATTTTGGATTAAATGGATCTCCCCCTATGACTTTAGAAGAAGTAGGTCAATCTTGCGATTTAACAAGAGAACGTGTCAGACAAATTGAAAGCATAGCTTTAAAAAGACTAAAACATTCTTCTAGAAGCAAAATATTAAAACCTTATTTAGGATAAACGCGACCTCGAAGGGATTCGAACCCATAACCTTCTGATCCGTAGTCAGGTGCTCTATCCAATTAAGCTACGAGGCCCATAACAGGATACAAATATACTAACTAAGATTCAACTATTTTCAAAAATTTTTCAAGCTCCAAAGACGATTTACCTACAAGACCTCCATCTATATCCTTTTGAGAAAAAAAATTTTTTGCATTAAAATCATTAATACTTCCTCCATATAAAATAGATATTTTATTAGAAATATTTTCTCCATATTTTTTAAAAAATAAAGAACGAATAAATTCATGCATCGTCTGAACTTGTTCAAATGTAGCGGTTGTTCCTGTTCCAATTGCCCATACAGGTTCATATGCTATATGAAAAAATTTAATTTCATCTGAAGAACAATGAAAAACAGTTTCTTTTAATTGATTTTTAACTACTTCAAATTGTTGATTGTTAGACCTTTCGATAGATGATTCTCCTACACAAAAAATAATATTAAAACTATATTTTAATGCTATTTTTATTTTTTCTAACAAAACATTATTTTTTTCAAAAAAAAACTCTCTACGTTCACTATGTCCTAGTATAACTTTTTGAACTCCTATAGATTTTAACATAGGAGCAGATACTTCTCCTGTATAGGCCCCTTCATCCTTTTGATAAATATTTTGAGCCGCAATATTTAGAGTAGTCCCTTGTAAAATTTGATTTGAAATATGTAAAAAAGGAAAAGAAGGAGCGATAATGATTTCTTTATTATGATTTATTTTTCTCTCAAAAACAAATTTTAAAAAATTTCTAATAAAAGAAGTTGTTTCATGAAAGTCATAATTCATTTTCCAATTTGCAATGACTGTCTTTTTTCTCATTTTTATACAAAAATATTTTTAAATATAAATAAAAATTGTAATTTTTGTATATTATAAATTTTTTCTTAGTAGAAAAATGATTTCGACTAATATTTTAAAACAAAATTTTTCTAATTCTTTGAATAAAATTTTTTCTCTATTTCTTTTCAAGAAAGAAATTCTTTCTAAAACAAAATTTATAGAAAACTTATTTGAAGTTTTGTCCACATATATATAATTTTTTATTTTTTTCAATTTTTCATTATATATAAAAATCACATCATTGTGTGATATTTTATGGAAATTTGATATAAAATAAACATCCAATTTGATTAATATAATTATTAAATAATTTACGATATCTATATATGTATCTGTTATTTTTTCTTTTTGAATTTTTTGAAATCCTTTTGATTGAATATTCTTGATTCGAATTACTTTAATCAAAACTTGATCTATTATAGAATAATTATGAAATAATTTCCATGATAATCCATAATCTTTTAATTTTTCTAAAAAAAGTTTCCTACATTTTTGAATAATAAAATCAATAGAAGAAAAATTCATGTCATTTAATTTTATAACAAATTACAATAAATAGTTTTTTCAATGACAATTAATTGTGCAGGGACTTTATTGCATTTAAAAGAACCAAAAGTAATGGGAATAGTTAATTTAACTCCAGATTCGTTTTATAATGGGGGAAAATTATATTCTGAATATAGTATACTAAAACATGTAGAAACATTATTAAATGAAGGTTCTGATTTTATAGATATTGGAGGCTGTTCCACACGACCAGGGTCCAAATCAGTAACGGAAAAAGAAGAACTCAAGAGAGTTATAAAACCAATTTGTACTATCATAAAAAATTTTCCGAATATTAAGATATCTATAGATACCTTTCGCAGTGAAGTAGCTAGAATAGCGGTGGAAGAAGGGGCTATAATGATAAATGATATATCAGGAGGAAAATTAGATAAAAATATGTTTCCTTTGCTAGGAAAACTAAAAATTCCATATGTATTAAATCATATGAAAGGTCTCCCTGAAAATATGCAGAAACATCCATTTTATCATGAAAGTATAATAATAGAAATCAATAATTTTTTTTCTGAAAAAATTTACTATTTAAAAAAACATGGAATTCAAGATATCATTTTAGATCCTGGATTTGGTTTTGGAAAAACAATAGAACAAAATTTTCAATTATTAAAACACCTGTCTCTATTAGGATTTCAAGATCATCCAATTTTAGTTGGTGTTTCTAGAAAGTCTATGATCAAATTCATTTTAAAAACTTCTTATGAAAAATCATTAAATGCTACCTCCATTATTCATACTATAGCACTTTTAAATGGATCAAAATTTTTACGTGTACATGATGTTAAAGAAGCTGTAGAATGCATTAAATTAGTACAATATTATAAAAAAATTTTATAATTCACTAATACTTGTATTATTTTTGCGTAAAGCTTTTTTTTCATTATTACATTTATTGAAAATTTCTTTCATTGATATTTTAGATATTTTTCTGGTAACCATTATTCTGTTTCAAGTATACAGATTGGTTTACAGAACTGCTGCTTTAAATATTTTTTACGGTATCATTGCAACTTTTATTTTTTGGAAAGTAGTAGAAATCTATAAAATGAAACTTCTTAGCATTGTTATAAGTGCTTTTTTTAAAGGAGGTTTTTTAGCTTTAATCATTGTATTTCAACCAGAAATTAGAAAATTTCTTCTCATAGTCGGAAGCAAAATTTTTTTTAAAAAATTTATATTTTCTCTATTTAAAAAATCAGGAGTTTCAATTAAAACTGAAACTATAGATAGTATTGTGAATGCTTGTGCTATTTTTTCTGGAGATAAAACAGGAGTTTTAATCGTCATTCAATTGCATCAGGATTTAAAAGAATTTATTCAAAATGGAGATGAAATGGATGCTAAAGTTAATATTTCTATTTTAGAAAGCATTTTTTATAAAAATAGCCCATTACATGATGGAGCAGTAGTTATTATAGGAAATAAAATAATAAAAACAAGAGCTATTCTTCCTGTTTCTTACAATAAAGAAATTCCATCTCGTCTGGGGTTACGACACAGAGCTGCCATTGGATTATCTGAAAAAACGGACGCTATATGTCTTGTTATATCCGAAGAAACAGGTTATATATCTTATATAAAAGATCAAAAAAGAACTATCATCACTAATATTAATAATTTAAAAATGAAACTTGAAGAGGATTTACTATAATTCTAATTATTGATTAAAAAAATACATTATATGATTTATGGATATTCAAAGTATATATCAATTGTATTCTATCTCTTCTGGTATAGAAATAAATAGCAAAAAAGTTAAAAAAGGATCTATTTTTATAGCTTTAAAAGGAAAAAATTTTGATGGAAATCAATTTGCATATGAAGCAATTTTAAATGGAGCTATACTAGCTATAGTCGATGATAAAAGATATGCTTTTGACGAAAAAATTATTTTCGTCTACAATACATTATATTTTTTGCATGAATTAGCAATGTATCATAGACATAGATTATATCACGTCCCTATTATAGCAATCACTGGAAGTAATGGAAAAACGACGACAAAAGAACTGATTAAAGTTATTCTTGCTAAGAAATATAAAAAAGTTCATTCCACCATAAATAATTTCAATAATCATATAGGAATTCCATTAACTATACTTTCTATGCCCATGGATACACAAATATCTGTAATAGAAATTGGAGCGAATCATGAAAAAGAAATAGAAAAAATGTGTCGGATTGTAAATCCAGATTATGGATATATTACAAATTTTGGAAAAGCTCATTTAGAAGGATTTAAAAATTTAGAAGGAATCATACGTAGCAAGTTAGAGTTATATGATTTTTTAAAAAAAAATAATAAAGTGATATTTATCAATGGAGATGATCCTATACAATTATCTAATAGTATGGAAACGAACAGATATATTTTTTCAGGAACAAAAAAAAAAAAAACAGATATAAATATTGAATATTCATGGAAAAAAAATACTACAAAATCTGTTTTATATATTAAAAATATAGAAATTGTTTCTCCTTTAATAGGAAATTACAATTTATATAATATAGCTTCTGCTATAACTATTGGAACATATTTCAAAGTTCCCTTAAAAAAAATGAAAGAAGCAGTAGAAGAATACATTCCTAATAATTATCGTTCTCAAATTTTTATGAAAAATAATGTAAAAATTATTATAGATTGTTATAATGCAAATCCGACTAGTATGATAGAAGCTCTTACCTTTTTTAACAATATACAAGGATACAAAATCGTAATATTAGGAGATATGTTAGAATTAGGGTCATTTTCAAACAATGAACATGAAAAAATTATTTCTTTTATAAAAAAAAGTGACATTAACATTGCTTTTTTAATTGGAAACATTTTTTTTAATACTAAAAAAACGTCTTTTAAAATAAAAAAATTTATCAACAAAAAAAATTTTGTTGAATGGTTTAAAAAATCTTCTCTCCAAAAGACAGATTATATTCTTATTAAAGGATCTAGAAAAATTGGATTAGAAAGTCTTATTTGTTTAATTTAAATTTTTGTTTATTGAATCTTAAAGATTAAATTTGTATTATGATGATTGTTTCATAACAAATTTTTCTTTATAATGAAGGAAATTACCACAAAAACCTATATTAAGTGGTTCAAAGATATGTCTTTTTGGAGGAAATTTGAGGACAAATGTCGTTCTCTATACTTAAAACAAAAAATTAGAGGGTTTTTACATTTGTATAATGGACAAGAAGCCATCCCAGCTGGATTAACTCATGCAATGGACTTGTCTAAAGATAAAATTATAACCGCTTACAGATGTCATATATTGCCTATTTCTATGGGAGTCAATCCAAAAAAAGTAATGGCGGAACTTTTAGGAAAAAAAACAGGAACTTCTCATGGAATGGGGGGATCTATGCATATATTTAGCAGAAAACATCGTTTTTATGGTGGACATGGAATTGTAGGTGGACAAATCCCCCTAGGAGCTGGAATTGCTTTTGCTGATAAATATTTTAATAGAAAAGCAGTAACCATAACTATTATGGGAGATGGGGCTGTAAGACAAGGGTCTTTACATGAAACATTTAATATGTCTATGCTGTGGAAACTTCCTGTTGTCTTTATATGTGAAAATAATAAATATGCAATGGGAACTTCTGTAAAAAGAAGCAGTAATATAGAAGAAATTTATAAAATAGGAGAGTCATATGGAATTCCTTCTTATCCTGTGGATGGAATGGATCCAAAAAAAGTAGCACAAGAAGCTTATTCTGCTATAGAAAGAGCTAGAAAAGGAAAAGGTTCTACTTTTTTAGATGTTAAAACGTATAGATATAGAGGTCATTCCATGTCTGATTCTGAATTATATCGTAGTAAAGAAGAAGTTCATTTGTACAAAAAAAAAGATCCAATTTTAAAATTAAAAAATATTATCATACAGAATGAATGGGAAACTATAGAAAATTTAAATGCAATAGAAAATGAAGTTAAAAAAAAGGTAGAATCCTGTGTTGAATTTGCAGAAAGATCAGATTTTCCTTCTTTAGAAGAAATGTATAATGTAGTTTATTATGAAACAAATTATCCTTTTATAGATAAATAAATCTATAGAAAATTTTCCCTTCATAAACAAACATATGAAATAAATATCTTAAAATAAAAATAATGGCAGAAATAATATACATGCCCCAATTAAGTGATACAATGAAAGAGGGGACTGTAATCAAATGGAATAAAAAAATAGGAGACCAAGTTTCAGAAGGTGATATTTTAGCTGAAATAGAAACAGATAAAGCAACTCAAGATTTTGAGATAGATGTTAGTGGTGTTTTACTTTTTATCGGAGTAAAAGAAGGAGAAACTACACGTGTAAATGACGTATTAGCGATTATAGGAAATGAAGGGGAAGATATAAGTCATGTAATTACACAATTACAATATAATAAAAAACAAGAACAAGAAAATAGGGAGTTTATAGTTGAAAAAAATAAAGAAATAAAAAACGAAAAAATATTTATTTCTCCTGTGGCAAAAAAAATGGCAAAAAAAATAGGTATTTCTATAGATAATATAAAAGGAAGTGGAGAATATGGAAGAATTATTAAAAGAGATATCGAATTTTACGAAAAAACTAACCTAAATAAAAAAGAAAGAGAAAATAAAAATGTTATTCATTCTTCTATAAGAAAAAAAATAGCAAAACATTTAACTTATTCAAAATTTTCAGCTCCACATTATTATTTATTTAGTGAAATAAATGCGGATAAATTAATTGAATTTAGGAAAAATTTAAACAATAAACTTTCTTTAGAAGAAAAAATATCATTTAATGATATTATTATAAAAGCTGTAGCTCAATCTTTGAAAAAACATCCTGATATGAATGTTTCATGGGGAGACGAAGAAGTCATAATACATTCCAATATTCATATTGGAGTTGCTGTAGCTATAAAAGACGGATTGATTGTTCCAGTTATTAAAAATGTGGATCAAAAATCATTATTACAAATTTCCAAAGAAATTAGAGATAAAGTATCACGTTCAAAATCGAAAAAAATACAACCAGAAGAAATAGAAAATAGTACATTCACGGTTTCAAATTTAGGAATGTATGGAATAGAATCTTTTACTTCCATTATCAATACACCTAACACATCTATATTATCTATAGGATCTATTATGATACGTCCAGTTGTAAAAAATTATAAAATTGAAATAGGAAATGTAATGAAAATTACATTATCTTGTGATCATCGAATTATAGATGGGGTAAAAGGAAGTGAATATATTCATTCTCTTAAAAATTATTTAGAAGACCCTATTACTATATTATTTTAATTTTGTTTTTTTTATCCATGATAAAAAAATAGGGAATATAAATATTGAAAAAATTAATAATGAAAATATTTTTTCTGAAAAAAAAAACAAAAATGAATTAGGAACATTTTTTTTTGAAAAAAAAAGAAGCTTCATTCCAAGAATAATGATTACAAAAAAGGCAGAATGTTTTAATTCTGTAAATTTTTCCATCAATTTAACAAAAAACTGTGCAATCAATCTCATTGATAAAATTCCTATACATACACCTAAAAAAATTAATATCAAGTTTTCTGATAAAGCAACAGAAGCGAAAATATTATCAATGGAAAAAGCTAAATCCATCGTTTCTATAATGAAAACAACTTTCCAAAAAGAATATTGTGTTTTTTCATTTAAATCATCTGATAGAGAATTTTTTTTAAAAAAAAAGTGATTTAATCCTACAAAAATTAAGTAAATACCTCCTAATGGTTTTAACCACCATATTTTTATTAATATGGAAGCAAATAATAGACATATTCCTCTAAAAAAATAAGCCCCAATAATTCCATATTTTATAGCTTTCTTTCTATCTTTTTTTTTCATATTCATAGTCATAGATGCTAATATTGCAGCATTGTCTATAGATAAAATACTTTCTATTAAAAATAAATTTCCTATAATAGAAATAGATAAAACAGGATCACGAATAATTTCTGTAATGTATTTTTCAATATTCACTTTTAAAAGCTTTATAGAGCCATTAACTTACTATAAGTTCCTTTTTTTGAAATTAGAGTATTATGTTTTCCTTGTTCTATAATTTTTCCTTTTTCTAACACAATAATATGATCTGCATTTTGTATAATGGAAGAAGATAATTTATGTGCTATTACAAGAGATGTTCTATTTTTCATCATTTTATTTAAGGCTTTTTGAACTGTAATTTCCGATTCTGTATCTAAGGAAGAAGTGGCTTCATCTAAAATCATAATTAAAGGATTTTTAAATACAGCTCTTGCTATGCTAATTCTTTGTTTTTGACCTAAGGATAATTTATTTCCATTATATCCTATGATTGTATCATATCCTTTAGGGAGTTTTTTTATAAAACAATGTGCATTAGCAATTTTAGCCGCTTGTATCACAGAATTTTTAGATATTTTTTTTTCTGTTCCTAATACTATATTGTTAAAAACAGAATCATTAAAAAGTACCGGCTCTTGAGTTACAATTCCTAATAATTTTCTATAATCTTTAATTTTTAAATATTTAATATTAGTTCCATCTACAGTAATCTCTCCAGATGTTACATCATAAAAATTAGCCAATAAATTAGCAATAGTAGATTTACCACTACCAGATCTACCTACTAATACTACAGTTTTTCCTTTTTTTAAAGAAAAACTTAAGTCTTGAATCAAGATTAATTTATTGTAAGTAAATGATACATTACGAAATAAAATTTCATTTTCAAAATGGAAAATAGATTTACATTTAATTTTTTCATTTGATACACATTTAGTATTCAATATTTCTACAATACGTTCTGCCGCAGCTCTTCCTTTTTGAATATTGGATATAGAATTCACTAAACTTTTTGCTGGATTAATAATCTGAAAAAATAGTCCTATAAAAGGAAAAAGGATTTCTGGGGCCATTCCTTTTTTTTCTAAAAAAAGTTTTCCCCCATACCAAATAATTAAAATCATTGTAATCGAACCTAAAAATTCGCTCATAGGAGAAGCTAATTCTTTTTTTCTATTAACACGAGCAGAAAGTATTTTCTGATATTCAGATACTTGTTCAAAACGTTTTTGCATTTGATTTTCAGCATTGAAAATATTTATAATTTTAGTAGAATTTAAAGTTTCTTCTATAACAGAAAATAATTTTCCTAATTGATTTTGAGCCCCTCTTGCATCTTTTTTTAAGCTATTTCCTATAATAGATAAAAAAGTCGCCATTAAAGGAAGCAATAAAAAAGCAAATAACGTCAATTGATAACTCATAAAAAATAAGGTCAGTAAATGAAAAGCAACCATAATAGGAGAACTAATCAAATTAGCTAAAGAACCAACGATTGAGACCTCTATTTCATTAACATCATTGGATAATCTAGAGATTAAATCTCCATTTCTCTTGTTTGAAAAAAAAATTATGGGTAAAGAAAGTATTTTTTCATGAAAATCGTTTCGAATATTTCGAACGATAGAAGTTTTTATTCCTATTAAAAAATATTCTGCTAAATATCGAAAAATATTTCGAATAAAAAAAAGTAGAATAATAAAAATGCAAAATATAGCTAAAGTATTTATTTTTCCATATTTGTATGATAGTATTTTGATATAATCATGAAAATATTTTATAATAAAATCAAAAAAAACATTAAAAGAATTAAAGAATGTTGTTTTATTTTTGTATTCAGAAGATTCAAGTAAAATACTTAATACAGGGGAAATAGATATAATGGATATAACTGAAAATAAAGAATATAAAAAATTACATGATATATTAATGATATAGTGATATTTATAGGGCTTCGAATAAGCTAAAATTTTTTTCAAGTGCATTCATTTAATTTTATTAATCCCAATATAATAAAGATAGCTATAAAAATTTTTTAATCTGTTAATAAAATAATAATTTCATATATAATATAAATTTTTTATTATGCTAAATGTAAATAGATAGTAAGATGCGTGTAAGAAACTTTTTTACAATTTTTGTAACCATAATACTGACTACAATTTGTTTATATTACATATCATCTATTATTATAAATAAAAAAAATAATAAAAAAATCCTAAATCTAGGATTAGATTTAAAAGGAGGAATAAGTATGATTTTAGATATTTCTGAAAAAGATTTATTAAAAAAATTTTCTGATAATTCTAAAAATTTTATTTTTCTAAAAGCATTAGAAAATGCAGATAAGAAAAAAAAAGAAAAACCAAACGAAGATTATTTATCCTTATTCATCAATTCCTTTAATCAAGAGACTAATAATAATAAATTAGATATCAGTTTATCTTCTCAAAATTTATTTGGAAATAAATCGAATTTCGAAGAAATTGATCCTAATAGTTCTAATTCAGAAGTAAAAAAAATTTTAAGAAAAAAAATAGAATCATCTATAATTTCCATTCAAAACATTTTGAGATCCAGAATAGATAAATTTGGAATCATTCAACCCAATATTCAAAGAATCAAAAATTCTAATCGAATTTTAATAGAATTATCTGGAATAAAAAATATAAATAGAATAAAAAACATTCTAGAAAAAAAAGCGGAATTACATTTTTTTGAAACTTATGATATTCAAGAAATTATTTCATATTTCAATATAATAAATAAATTCTATGATAAAAAATATTCTAAAATAAAAAAACATTTTATAGATATTTTGAATATTCCGCTTATTAAAGCTTCAAATACAGTTGGATTAGTTCACATAAACCATAAAAAAATTATTTCTGATTTTCTAAATTCTTCGGAAGCTAGAAATTTTTTACCATATCATTTACATGATGTAAAATTTTTATGGGGATATAAAAAATTGGATAATTTTTTTCAATTATTTGCTGTAAAAATAAATAATGAAAATACATATGATTCTTTAAATGGAGATATGGTCACTCATGTTTATAAATCTTTTAGTCCTTTAAATGAAATATCTATAAATATAAAAATGAATCAAGAAGGAACTAAAAAATGGAAAATATTTACAGAAAAAAATATGGGAAAAAGTATAGCAATAGTACTTGATAATTTAGTATATGCTGTTCCTGTAGTAAAATCAATTATTCCAAATGGAATGTCTCAAATATATGGAAATTTTTCAATACAAGAATCTAATGATTTAATAAATGTGTTAAATACAGGAGAATTACCTACTTCTGTGAAAATTATTCAAACTGATATTATAGGTCCTTATTTAGGAAAAGAATCTATTCGAAAAGGAATCATATCTTTTTTAATCGCCTTATTTTTTATATTCACTTGGATGTTCTTTTACTATTCAATTCCAGGATTATATGCTGATATTGTCCTTTTTTTTAATATAATATTTATTTTTGGAATTCTCATTTCTATGAATGCTGTATTGACTTTTCCTGGTATTGCGGGTATTATACTAACATTAGCAATGTCTATGGATGCTAATATTTTGATTTATGAAAAAATTAAAGAAAATATAAAAAAGAAAATTTATATATTGACGTCTATTCATAATTCTTACACATTACATGGTGCTTTGTCTTCTATTATAGATGGACAAATTACTACTTTATTATGTGGAATCATTTTATTTTATTTTGGAGTAGGACCAATACGAGGATTTGCTACAACCTTAATTATTGGAATTATGATATCTATGTTTACTTCTATTTGTTTAGGAAGATTGTTTTTAGAATATCATTTAAAAAAATATAAAAAAATTTCTTTTAGAAAAAAGATGTCAATTTTTGTTTTGAATAAAATTAAAAATATGCAATATGATTTTTTATCTAGAAGAAAATGGGTTTACATGATTTCTTGTATTCTTATAATTGTTAGTATACTATCTTTTTTCTTAAAAGGATTCAATATGGGGTTAGATTTTGTTGGAGGTCGTTCTTACGTAATTCTTTTTGATCGAAAGATGGTTCCTGAAAAAATTTCAAAAATACTGTCAAAAACATTTATAGAAAATGGAAAACCTTCTTTTCCTAGGGTCCAAACATTTGGAGATAAAAATCAACTTAAAATAGTCACAAAATATAAAATATGGGAAGAAAATAATAAAGTAGACGAAATCATTTTGAAAAAAATATTTTCAGCTCTAAAAATATTTTTTCCTATAAATTTTGAGGATTTTAGAAAAATAAAAAAAAATAAATCATTAGGTATTTTATCTATTGAAAAAGTAGGACCTACAGTAGCTGTAGATATGACTCATAAAGCTTTTCTTTCTATTATTCTCTCTTTAATAGGTATTTTTACATACATATTTATAAGATTTAAAAAATGGGAATTTGGATTAGGTGCAATTATCTCTTTAATTCATGATTCAATTATTGTACTTGGAGTATTTTCATTTTTTCACGAAAAATTTTCTATTCTAGAAATAGATCAAACTTTTATAGCTGCATTATTAACGATAATAGGTTATTCTATTAATGATACCGTAATAGTTTATGATAAAATTAGACAAATTTCAAAAAAAACATCATTTATGATGAAAGAAACCATAAATAAAGGAATATATAGTTCTATGAGTAGAACTATAAATACTTCTTTTATCACTTTATTAGTAATTTTGATTATATTTTCATTTGGAGGAAAAATTCTTCATAGTTTTATGTTGGCTTTATTTATTGGAATTAGTGTGGGGACTTATTCCTCTATATTTATAGCCCCATCTATAGTATATGATTTTTGTAAAAAAGATATAAAAAAATGAAAAATTTTTTATTTATTAGTATAGAAGAAAGTGTTTTTATCATTTTTATAGCTATACTTATTTTCGGACCTAAAAAAATACCAGAAATAGCTCGTGGATTAGGAGAAGGAATACGATATTTAAAAAATGCCAAAACAAAAATTAAAAATGATATTATTAAAAATAATATTGATCAAACTGTAAAAAAAAAAATTTCTAATCATCAAAGTAAAACAGAAAAAAAATACATACCTCCTTATTCTATAAAACGAAATAATTAAATATTATTTTTTCTATAATCTTTGATATTAGATTTTTTAATTAATACATTTCCTATTTTTTCTAAAATATTTTTTCTTAAGTTAGCATTTAAAGATTCTATTTCAGAAGAAAAATAAGAAAGTTTTTTAGATGTATTGAAACGTTTTAATGTTCTTATAAAAAAAACTCCCTTTTCTCCTAATATTGGTTTAGAAGTCTCATATAATTTTGAAGAAAAAGCGTACCCTATCACTTTAGGTTCTTTATGATTTTGAATTATAGACTGATAAAAATTGACTCTATAAGATTTATTAATTTTTTTAGAAAAAAAAGAAGCTATTTTTTCTAAACTTATATGTTTATTTTTCATTATATTATATAAATAACGATCTATTTTTTTATTAATAAGGAAAGGTGTTATATTATTTTTTATTTCTTCAATGGGGTATCCTTTTCTTTGAATTTTAGATAAAAAAACCATAATATAATCTTTATTAGAAGTGGTAAAAATTTTGATATCCCCCTCTTTTCTTTTTTTTTCATAAGACCAATTGATGACTTCTTGATCTAATTCAGTATTCAAATCATGAATCTTCCATTGATAATCTTTTATTTCTCTTAAAAAAATAGTTTCATATTTTTTTTGTCTTGCATTATTAATAAATGTATTAAGACTTGAGTTTTTATTGTCTTTCATAAATTTAATAATTCTTTGATAAAGAATATCTTCTGTTTTTTTTGATGGAGTCAGTGTTTTTATTATTATAGCAAATTGATAAGCAGGTTTGATATTTTTTATGTCGTCTATTCTAATAATATGATATCCAAATTTAGTTTCCGTTAAACCTATTCTCCCTTTTTTATTTTTTAAAGAAAAAAAATCAAATGAACCCTTTCCCTTAAATGCTTCATTTCTTTCTTCATATTTCATCCATCCTAAATTTCCTTTATTTTTTTTTGCATTTACAATATCATCGGATTTTTCCAAAACTAAAGAATCGAACTGATCAGGATTTTTTACAACAAAATCATATATTTTTTTCGCTATTTTTTCAGCTTTTTTTTTAGTTCTATTATTGTAAAATCGTGTAGCTTGTTTATGAGAAATCAATATATGACTGGATAAAACGGAATTATACACCATTTTTTTTCCAATAAGTTTAGCCATAATATAAATATTGTTATCTTTAAAAGGTCCAAGCATACTACCTACTTTGTCTTTTTTTTCCAAAAAATGTTTCAAAACAGGAGGTAAATTATCTTTCAAATAAAAATTTGAATCAAAAGGTTTTTCAGATTGATTTGAAACGATTATAGAATTATGATTAGAAAATTTAAATTTTTGAAACAATTTTTTTATTTTAAAATCCATATTTTTTTCATCATCTAATGATGGATGAGAACGAGAAATCACAAAACTTAGATTTCTTAAATTTTCTTTTTTGTAAAGAAATTTATTTTTTTTAATAAAATCATAAATATCATAACTTTTGATTCTATGATATTTTTTTTCTATATCCGAATAAGGAATGAAAACATAATCAATTATGGAAAATAAATTTTTATCTCTATAACTTAATTGAGCTTCTATTAAAGATGTATTTAAACCATACATCAACATTTCTACATATTTTTTTGCAGCAATTCTTTTTGGTATATTATTTTTTTCATATAACCAAATATTTTTTTCTGCTTCTATTTGAGGCGTTAAACTTGAAGGTAATTTTTCCAAATTATTTAAATACAATCTAAATTTATTCATGTCCATTTTTCCTTTCTCATTTTGAAAATCAATAATATTACTATATATAGATTGCTTTTCTATTGCTTTCCAAAAATCTTTTTTTGTACTTTGAATTCCTAATTTTTTAGCTTGTTGATTCAGTACTCTTTCATGAACTAATAGTTTCCAAGCATCATTTTTCAAATAATAATCAGGTTCATCTTCACGAAATTGTTTCAAAAATTGAAAAGAATCAAGATATTCTTTTAAAGAAATGTTCTCTCCATTTATCTTTCCAATAACAGTGGAATTTTCAGTAAAAAATTTCAGCAGGATATTAGGATCTAATATAAAAAACAGCAAAGAAATGCTTATAAAAAAGAAAACTAACCATGTATTTTTTCTTATTTTATCTAAAAAACTCATTTTAAACTTTTTTTTTAAGAAAAACTTCTTCTATTTTATTTTTAGATACTTTTTTAATTTCTATATCAAAATTTTTATTGATAATAATTTTATCTCCATTTTTTGGAATATCTCCTGTATAAGTAACTATTAAACCTCCTAAAGTTTCATATTTATCAGATTGAGGAAGATCTAAGTTATATTTAGCATTGATAAAATCAATTTCTAAACGTGCAGAAAATAAAAATTCACAATCATTTAATTTATTATCAAGTAATAAATTTTCATCGTGTTCGTCCTTGATATCTCCAATAAATTCTTCTAAAATGTCTTCCATAGTTATCATTCCTGCAGTTCCTCCATACTCATCTAATACTATAGCAATACTTCTTTTTTTTTTAATTAAAAGATCCATAATTTCTCTAACAGGAGTAGTTACATAAACTAATTCTACTGATCTAATTATAGATTCAATATTTTTAGGTTTTTTAAATAATTCTAAATAATGAATATAACCAATAATGTTATCTATATTATTTTTATAAATAACTATTTTAGATAAGCCACTTTCAGTAAAAATATTTCGAATATTATCTATAGAAGAAAATATGAGATTTGAAGAAACTATTTCTTTTCTAGGAAGCATACATTCTCGTGCTTTTTTTTCAGAAAAATCCAGAGCTTTATGAAAAATTTCAATTTCAGATTCTACAAACTCTTTTCCCTTGATATTTTTTTCTATATTTTCTGATAAAAAATAAACTAAATCTTCTTTATCAAAAATCTTCTTTTTATTATTTTCTTTTTCTCCTAAAATTTTTAAAAAAACATTAGAAATACAAATAATGGAGTTTGTAACAGGAGAAAATATTTTATATATTACATATACAGGAACTATGAATAAACTTAACAATTCATTTGAATACACACTAAATATTATTTTTGGAATAAATTCTCCAATAATTAGAATAACAGTAGCAGAAAAAACTGTTTCTAAAAAAATTATCCATAAAGAATTATCTAAAAATCCTTTTGGAAAAATAGATAAAAATAATTTTCCCATATAAATACCATATATAACTAAAGATATGGTATTTCCAATTACCATTGTAGTGATGAATTTTTTAGAATTATTAATGCTTTTTGAAAGAAGTTTAGAATGAAAAGAGCCTTTTTTATTTTCTTTTTCTAATTCTATTTGAAATAAACTGGAAGAAATCAATGCCATTTCCATTCCAGAAAAAAAAGCAGATACAAGTATAGTGATAAAAACTATACTAATGTGAAAAATTATATTATTTAATAGGCAAAGTTCCACTAATGTTTTTTAATCTAATTTCTTTTAAATCTTCAGAAGCTTCTATTCCATTTTTTGCATGTAGTCTGATCCTATCTGAATTAGATATTATTGTTGTATATTTTTTATTAAATATTTTTTTATTCTTTCTGTCCCAGAAAATCTCATCAGTTTTCAAAAAATATCCTTTAGGACTCATAATTTTTATATTTCCTTTAATATGATAGAATATTTTATCAATTGATTTTACCCAATCAGCGCTAATATAAGTATATTTATTAGTATTTTGATCATAAATAAATAAATTTAAACCATTTGGAAATAAAGTATAAAAAGCATATTCTTTAATAATGGGAGAATAAATAACAAATTTTAAGAATCCTTTTTCTTTATAGAAAAGACTTGTTTTAATAAAAATATTTTTAGGGATTTTTTTTCTATTTTTTTTTATTAAAGTCTCTCTATTTATACAGGAAAATAAAAATAGAAGAACAAAAAATGATAAAAAGATATGATAATAAAATTTATTACTAATTATTTTATTGTATTTTTGTTTTTATATTTTTGGTATCTTAGCTCAGTTGGTAGAGCAAAGGACTGAAAATCCTTGTGTCCCCGGTTCGATTCCGGGAGATACCACTTACTTTTATTTTATTCCTAATTCTCTTTTAACTGCTTCAGTAATATCCTCTCCTTTATTTACTAAAACTCCTTTTCCAGGACTGCAATCATCAACTCTTATAATATTTTTGTCTTTATCTATTACTTTATGTATAGCGTTCTCGATTTTCTTATATATAGGATTTAATAATTTATTTTGTTTTTTAGTTAAATCATCTGCAGCCGTTTTTTGATAAGCATGGGCTCTTGACTGTAATATTTCTAATTCTTTTTTAAGAACTGGATTTTTATTTTTTTGAAATCTTTCTGCTTTTTTATGAAATTCTTTTGCTAATTTATCTAATATATTTTCATGGATTTTACTCATTCTATCCAATTCTTTTTGAGCAGTCGAAAATTCTGGCATTTTTTCTATCAGAGCCATACTATTAAGACAAACTATTTTTTTATGACATTCCTTATAATCCTTAGAATATGAATGATATCCGAATAAAAATAAAAATAATAAAAAATAGAAAATTATATTTTTTCTCATGTTATTTTTGTGTTTTGTATTTGTATTACAAATCTTTTCCTATTATAAAATGTGTTTTCCATTTCGATTTATTTAAACCATGAACTATATCCTGATCTATAGGATATCCAAAATCTAATCCTAAAAAACCTATTGGAGTCCAAAATAAACGGAATCCTAATCCGAAAGATTTATTCATAACTAATGGATTAAATTCTTGATAAGAATTACTAATATTTCCTCCTTCCATAAAACAAGTTGTCCAAATCTTAAAATTTGATAAATTCTTAATCAAATAACGTATTTCAAAAATTAATTTATTATAAATAGTTCCTCCATTGTTTATAATTTTATCTTTATAAGAATATCCTCTTAATGGAATAAAATCTTTATCATATAGTTTTGATCCTAATAAATTATTATGTACTCCGCCCATATAAAATTTTTGAAACGAAAATAATTCTCTTGAATTATGATATTGGCCTAAATATCCTAATTCTCCTCCTGTTTTCAATATTATATTATCTATAATTTTATAATACCAAAATAAAATTATTTTTAATTTAAAATACTCCATCCATTCTTTTTCTTTATTTTTCGTAAAAATTACGGAATATGGAATAGTAAATATACTATTAAACTGCATTTTTGATCCTTGAAATGGAAAAATGATATCTGGTTTTGTTGAAAATCTTTGCAATGAAATTAAATAACTGAGGTTATTTAATTTATATTTTTGATATAAATTAGAAGAAATTTCTTTTCTATAAGTAAATTTTTCATAATCTATAGATGTCAAAATATTAGAATAAGGATCAAAAAAAGTCAGAGACTTATTTAACTCAATAGAAATACCTATTTTTTCTAAAAATTGATATTGTTTTTCTTCATCTAATATTTTAGTATTTTTATATACTTGAGATAAAAAATCTAAATCCTCTTCGTTTTTTATTTTTTTTATTGAATATTGGCTTTTCAAAGTAAGAGAAGTAGGGTGGTTTTTCTCTATCCAAGGTTCTGTAAAAGAAAAACCATAAGATGTAAAATCTTGTCCTAACTGATTGTGAATAATTAATTTTTGTCCATCACCTTGAGGAATGGGTTTCCATGAATTCCATTTAAAAAAATTTTTAATAGAAAAATTACCAAAATTTAATTTAAAATTTCCGATAATTTTTCTAAAATCTTTTCCTCCAATTCCTCCATGAAATTGAAACTCATTAGTATTTTTTTCTACAACATGCCATTCTATATCTATGAATTCATTTTTTTTGTTTGGTTTAATGATGTGATATACTTTATTAAAAAGATTTAAATTCTCTAAATGTAATAAACTGTATTTAATGTTTTTAATAGAAAAAAGATCTCCAGGATAAGTTTTTAATTCTCTTCTAATAACATGATCTTTAGTTATTGAATTTCCTAATATAAAAACTGTATTTATGTATACAGGTGCATTTTCTAATATTTGAATTTCTAAATCTATTTTATTATTTAAAATCCTTTTTTCTACAAAAGAAATATTAGAAAATAAATAACCTAAATCTAAATAGTTATATAAAATACTATCAGTATAAGAAGGATTTAAAATATTTTTTCTAATACCAATTGGGTTATATACGTTTCCTTTTTTATAGAAAAAAATTTTTTTCAAAAAATCTGTTTTTAACTTTTTATTTCCTAATATACTTACGTCTCCTAAATAATATTTTTTTCCTTCTATAATTTTTATTTTTATTCCATAATTTCCTGATTGTTTTTTCCATACAGAATCTAAAAATACTTGAATATCAATAAAACCCATAGACTTATATTTATTGATAATATTTTTTAAATCTTTTTCTACATTTTCTTGAATGAAAAGAGGTTTTTTTATAATAGAAATTATGGGAAATAAATTTTTTCTAGTTTGACTCATTAAATCAAGTAATTCTTTATTTTTAAGAGCTTGATTTCCATGAAATAATATTTCTTCTATTTCAATTTTTTTTCCTTTATCTACATATAAACATAGCACATTTTTGTTATAATCTTTGTTTATCTCACTTTTTATATTAATTTCATGATATCCTTTCTTGACATAATATTCTTGTATATCATTTTTTATAGACTGAATCAAATCATCAGATATTTTATCTCCAATTTTTATTTTTTTTATATTAGGAAACTTGTCTTTTTTAATTCCTTTCACTTTTATTTCATGAATTTCTTCTAAATCTTCCAATTCAAAAAATAAATCAATTTCATTTTTAGATTTATTCTTTTTATAAATGGATATTTTTCTAAAAAGATTACTTTTCCACAATTTTCTTATAGCATCATCCGTTTTTATTCCATAAATATCAATAGATTCTCCAATAGAAATACCTGATAATTCAGAAATGTAACGACTGTCATATTTAGTTTTTCCTATAACATGTATTTCTTTTACAAAGAAAAAAATATTTTTATTATAATTATTTTTAGTAATAGAAGATTTCTCATCATTAACAGAAAATGAGTATACTTGTTGAATTGTAAAAAATAAATAAAAAATGCTGCTTGTAATTACAAAAATATTTTTTTTCATGAAAATTATTCTATGTTTCCAAAACGACGTTTTCTTTTCTGATAATTTATAATGGCTTCGAAAAAATCTTTCTTACGAAAATCAGGCCATAAAACATTTGTAAAATATAACTCTGCATAAGCAGATTGCCAAAGTAAAAAATTGCTAATACGTTGTTCTCCACTTGTTCTAATAATTAAATCTACATCTGGCAAATTTTTAGTATACAAGTGATTTTGAAAAAAAGAAAAATCTATATCTTTTATAGAAAATAAACCATTGTATACTTTTTCAGCAATATTTTTTGTTGCCCTTAAAATTTCTTCTCTAGCACTATAACTCAATGCTAAAATCAAAGTTCCAGATGTATTATGTTTTGTTTTTTTCATGAAAAAAAATAGTTCTTTTTGAATTATTTCAGAAAATCTTTCTACTTCTCCTATAGTAATAATTTTAACATTTTTTTCATGAATTTCTTCTAAATGAATTTTTAAATTAGTGTGAAATAAACGCATTAAACTATCTATTTCTTGTTTAGGTCTATTCCAATTTTCTGAAGAAAACACATATAAAGTTATATAAGGAATTCCTAATTCTTTACTTCCATTTATAGTCTCTCTTACAGATTGTATCGATTTTTCATGACCAAATGTTCTCAATTTTCCTCTTTTTTTCGCCCAACGGCCATTTCCATCCATAATAATAGCTACATGATGAGGAATATTATTATAATCTATTTTTTCTAGTAACTTTTTCATTTTTCATAAAAAAAACATAAACACATCTATTACAAAGATATAAAATAAAAATCAAGATTTTTCATATTCAATCACATTCAATTTCGTTGATCTATTCCCCATAAAAGTTTTTCTCTCAATGTTTTATAGTATGTATTTTTTCCTTCTTGAATAAGATATATGTAAAAAGGCGCTTTTTGAATATATAATTCATTTTCCTGATTCAAAGAAGTTAATCTTGTATCCATAGATAAAGAATAAGATTTTACACGACTATGTATTTTTAAATAAATTTTTTGATGATCAGATATGATTAATGGACGTGAAAATAAGTTATGTGGAGATATAGGTGTTAAAACAAAATTTTTATTTTCAGGACCAATAATAGGGCCTCCACAACTTAGAGAATATCCGGTAGAACCAGTAGGAGTAGAAATAATTAATCCATCAGCCCAATAAGAAGTTAAAAATTCATTATCTATATAAGCATCTATAGTGATCATAGAAACCATTTCTTTTCTCAAAATAACGATTTCATTTAATGCAAAATTAAAAAATTTTTGATGATCCATTATAGAAGTTTCTAAGGATAATAAACTTCTGGGCATTATATGAAGTTTTTTATTAAAAATTTGATCTATTTTTTGGATAAAAACATCTTTATTAAAAGTAGCTAAAAAACCTAAATTTCCTGTATTAACTCCAACTATAGGTATCCCAGAATCTCTAATTAAAGTAATAGCGGATAGAATAGTCCCATCTCCTCCGAAAGTAAACATTAAACTGAAATCTTTATCTGTTAATTCTTTATAATGAGAAAATACAGGAAAATCTAAATCTTTAAATTCTTTAAAAGAAGACAAAACATGAAAAAATGATTTTTCAATATGAATTTCTATTGAATGACTAGATGCATAGCCTATGAACTGATTTAAATATAGTATATTTTTTTCACAAAATTTTTGTCCATATACAGCTATTTTCATTTTAAAATTTTCTTACAATAAACTGAAAAATTACGAATTTAATTGTTTTATTTATTATGTTTGAATAAATAAAAATAAAGAGTTTTTTTAAATTTGTGTCTTTGAAAAAGACAAACATAAGTAACAAATTAAAATAAAAAAATGAAAGAATCTTTGTTTCCGGCAAAAATATTGTTATTTGGAGAATATGGAATTTTGAAAAATTCAAGTGGTCTTTCTATTCCTCATAATATTTACAAAGGAACTTTAAAAGTTCATTCGAAATTCAATAAAGATATTGAATATTTTTCAAATTATGAAATTAAGAAATTTTATAAATTCTTATCCGTTTTGGAAAAAAAAAAATTTTCACAAAACTAAATTTAAATAAATTCCATCAAGATATACAAAAAGGCATATTTTTTCATTCTAACATTCCTCAAGGATATGGAATAGGAAGTTCTGGAGCATTGGTAGCCGCTATTTATGATAAATACGCAAAAAATAAATTAAAGGGACGTTTAAAAAAACATATCATAATGTTAAAAAAAATATTCAGTAAAATGGAGTCTTTTTTTCATGGAAAAAGCTCGGGAATAGATCCTTTAATTTGTTATTTAAATCAACCTTTACTCATTCGATCTAAAACAGATATTTCTATAATAAAAATTCCAAAAAAAAATCAAGGAAAAGGAGCTATTTTTTTATTAAATTCTGGAATTACTAGTAAAACTGATTCTATGATCAAATTTTTTTTCAGAAAGTTTAAACATGATAAATTCAAAAAAATTCTTTTTGTAGAATTTACAAAATATAATGAAAAATGCATTGAGTCTTTTTTAAAAGAAGATTTTAAAATTTTATTAGAAAATGTTAAACTTTTATCCACTTGGGTTTTCAATCATTTTCGTCCCATGATTTCAAAAAAAATTTGGAAAATATGGGAAAATGGAATATTAAATAACATATATTATTTAAAATTGTGTGGTTCTGGAGGTGGAGGTTTTATTTTAGGTTTCACTCAAAATTATGATTTATCCAGAAAAAAATTGAAAAAATATACAATGGAAGCTCTTTTTCGTTTTTAATTCGTTTTTATGGATCATAAAATTAGATTAAATCATTATTTGTCCAATGCAGGAATTTCTTCCAGAAGAAAAGCGGATAAACTTATTCAATCTGGTGCAATAGAAGTGAATGGAAAACCTGTTTTTAGGTTAGGAACTATTATTCGTACAAATGATATTGTTAAATTTCATGGATCAAAAATTAAATCTAAAAATAAAATTTATATACTACTCAATAAACCTAAAGGTTATATTACTACTACACGAGATCAATTTAACAGAAAAACAGTAATGAATTTAATTCCTTCTATATCTGAATATAGAATTTTTCCTGTAGGTAGATTAGATTATTCTACTACAGGAGTTTTACTTCTAACAAATGACGGATATATAGCTGAAAAATTGACTCATCCTAAATATCATATAAAAAAAATATATCATGTATCATTAAATAAAAAAATTAGAAATGAAGATTTAGATAAAATAAGAAAAGGAAAAATTTATCTAAAAGAAGGAAAAGTAAAAGTGATTTTTGTGAATCAAAAAAATGCTAAAAATAAAATAGAAATAGGGTTGTATATAGGATGGAATAGAGTCATTAAACGGATTTTTAAAAAATTAAATTATCAAGTTATTCGGTTAGATCGGATTAATTTTGGGGGACTTTCCAAAAAAAATCTTAAAATAGGAAATTGGTGTTTTTTAAATAAAAAAGAAATAGAAAATATTACCAAATAAATCTAATAATAGTTTTTACATGAAAAAAATAGCCATTATTAATGGACCTAATTTAAATCTTTTAGGGACCAGGGAGCCTGAATTATACGGAAATGAAAATTTTTTAGATTATCTAAAAAAATTAAGAAAAAAACTTTCTTATATAGAAATTATTTATTATCAAAATAATAGTGAAGGAAAAATAATAGATATTTTACATTCTATCGGATTCAAATATGACGGAATTATACTAAACGCAGGGGCATATACTCACTCTTCTATAGGAATTGCTGACGCCATAAAATCTATTTCTTCTCCTGTTATAGAAATTCATATCTCTAACATTTATTCCAGAGAATCTTTTAGAAAAAAGTCATTTTTATCTCCTGTTTGTAATGGAACAATTTTTGGTTTTGGATTAAAATCTTATGAATTAGGAATAATGAGTTTTTGTTTATGAGTATTAGGTTTATAAAAATCATTTAATTTATTAATATATTGAATTATATTATTGATCCCATATTTATTTTTTGCGGATACTTTAAACCATGTAGGCATAGGAAAACCATTTGTTTGAATTGTATTCATAGAGAAAGAAATATTTTCATCAATAAGTTTATGATTTTTTAATTTATCCGTTTTTGTGAAAACAATACAAAAATGTATTTTTGTTTTGTTTAATTTTCGTATAAAATTTAAATCTATTTTTTGTATAATAAATCGAGAATCTATCAACAAAAATAAAAAAGTAATATGTTTTTTATGAAAAAGATAATCTACAATTAATTTTTGCGTTTTTGTTTTATTTTTTTTTGCAGAAAAAAATCCATAACCTGGCAAATCTATCAAATACCATTGATGATTTATTAAAAAATAATTTATACTTTGTGTTCTTCCAGGGTAAGAAGAAACCTTAGCGATTTTTTCTTTAGTTATACTGTTTATTAAACTAGATTTTCCAACATTAGAACGTCCTACAAAAGCATATTCAGGAAAATTATGAAAAAATAACTGATTAATATTAGTAAAACTACCTGTAAACTTTACAGAAAAAATTTTCATGATTAAAATCAAATTTAGATAGCCATTTTTCTAATATTTCTATAAATTTTTTGGGATGTTCCATCATCGGAACATGTCCACATTTATCTATCCAATATAATTCTGAATTAGGTAGCAATCTATGAAATTCATTTGCAACTTCTGGAGGAGTAACATGATCTTGTTTTCCCCAGATTAAACAAATAGGTTGCTGAATTACAGATAAATCTTTAGACATATTATATTTCATAGCACTTTTAGCAATATATAGAGTTTTAATTCCTTTTTTTTTATCATTTACAATATGAAAAACTTCATCTACTAATTCTTTAGTCGCTATATTAGGATCATAAAATACTTCTTGTGATTTTTTCCTAATATATTCATAATTTTCTCTTTTAGGAAAAGCATCTCCAAAAGCTTTTTCGAATAAACCTGAACTTCCTGTCAAAACCACAGAATGAACTAAATCTATTCTTTTTTTTGCTATAATTAAAGCAATATGTCCTCCAAGAGAATTTCCTATTAAAGTAGCTTTTTTCATTCCTATTTCCATTAAAAATTGGATTATATATTTAGATATGTTATAAATATTAGTCAAGAATAATGGCATATTATAAAGAGGTAATGAAGGAATGATCACTTGATAACCTTTTTTTGGGAAAAAATCCAAAAGAGCTTTGAAATTGCTTAATCCTCCCATTAATCCATGAAGTAAAATCAAAGGATGCCCTTTCCCTTTTTTGATATGAGGAAATTTTTTTTCTTTATTCTCAATAATATTAAGCATAACATCATACAATTTATCTTTATTTTATGTTTTTAAGTATTTTTTTTGTTGTTGAACAACAAAGTAAGCTTCTTTAGCAGCCATTTCTTCTGATTTTTTTTTAGAAGAACCTTTTCCTTTAGTTTGAATTCCACATTCTGATATTGTGAATTCAGATAAATAAATAATTTTATTTTTATCCTCTCTAAAAGTTTTAAACTTTATCACAAATTTATTTTTTTGAGCCCATTCTATAATCCATACTTTATAACTGAAAATTTCATTTTGCAATTTTTCAATATTTACATGAGTATGTAAAATTTTTTTATATACAAAATTTTCACAACTTTGATACCCTCCTTCAAAATAAATAAATCCGATTAAAGCTTCAAGTGTATTTCCTAGTATATTATCAGAAGTCATAACAGATTTATCGAAAAAGATATCTGTAATAGTTAATTTTCTAGATATTTCATTTAAATTTCTTCTACATACGATTTTTGATCGTATTTGAGTTAATTCTCCTTCTTTCTTTTCAGGAAATTTTTCACACAAAAAATGTGATATTATAGAATTTAATACAGCATCTCCCAAAAATTCTAATCTTTGAAAATTAATAGAATAATTTTGATTCAAATTTCTTTTTTTAGTAGAAAAACTATATATGAAAACTTCCTTTAAAAATTTTGTGTTTTTTGGACAAAAACCTAATATTTTTATCAACCGACCAACTAATATGGAATAATCATTTTTCTCAAAAAAAGCGCTATTTTCAGATAACATTTATTTATTTAAATAAAATACAAACATTATGCCCTCCAAAACCAAAAGTATTGCACATACTAATTTTTACCTCTTTTTTTATTGCTTGATTTGGAGTTAAATTAATTTTTGGATCTATATTTTTATCTATGTGGAACAAGTTTATAGTTGGAGGGATGATTCCTTTTTTTATAGTAAGAATAGAAGATATTGCTTCTATTGCTCCAGCTGCACCTAATAAATGTCCCGTCATAGATTTTGTAGAATTAATATTTATATTATGTATGTTTTCTTGAAATACTTCTTGAATTGCTTTTATTTCTGCAATATCTCCTAATTTAGTAGATGTTCCATGAGAATTAATATGATCAACTTCTTTACTTTCAATCCCTGCATCTTGAAGAGCAGATTTCATAGCCAAAACAATTCCTTTTCCTTCTGGATGAGGAGCTGTAATATGATAAGCGTCTCCAGACATTCCTACTCCTATTATTTCGGCATATATGTTGGCTCCTCTTTCTTGAGCATGTTGATATTCTTCAAGAACAAGACATCCTGCCCCTTCTCCTAATACAAAGCCATCTCTATTCTCATCAAAAGGTCTTGATGCTGTTTTATAATCTTCGTTTCTGGTAGATAATGCATGTAAAGCATTAAAACCACCTACTCCACTTTGCGTAATGGCAGCTTCAGACCCTCCAGTTACCATAATGTTCGCTTTTCCTAAACATATTAAATGATAAGCATCTACAATGGCATTAGAAGATGAAGCACAAGCAGATACCGTAGCATAATTTGGACCATGAAGACCATAATTCATAGAAATAAAACCAGCAGTAATATCTATCAACATTTTTGGAATAAAGAACGGACTAAATTTAGGATGTTTTCCTCCATGTATATAATCGGAGATAGATTCTTCTAAATTTAGAAGACCTCCAATTCCAGATGCCCAAATCACTCCTATTCTTTCTCTTTCTTCTTTTGAAAAATTAATTCCACTATTTTTGATTGCTTCTTCAGAAGCGACGATCCCATATTGTGCACAAGGATCTAATTTTCGTCTTTCTTTTCTATTGAAAAAAACACTTGGATCATAATTTTTCAATTCACAAGCAAATTTAGTCTTATATTTTTTAGTATTGAAGTAAGTAATGAGATCACAACCATTTTTTCCGTTGATAAGAGAAAACCAATATTCTTCTACAGTCTTCCCTATAGGTGTTATAGAACCAATCCCAGTAACTACTACTTTTTTTAAGTCCTCCATATCTATACATAAAAAAATATCTGTATAATCTAATCCGTTTTTTTTTCTTCTACATTCTTTTTTTCTATTAAAAGGTTTTCTATGGCCTGAACGGCCTCACCTACTGTTGTTATTTTTTCAGCTTTCTCATCTGAGATACTAATGTTAAATTCTTTCTCAAACTCCATAATGAGTTCTACTATATCTAGGGAATCGGCTCCTAAATCATTAGTAAAGCTAGCAGTAGGAGTAATATCACTTTCTTCTACACTTAATTTTTCTACAATTAGAGCACTAACTTTGGATGCAATATCAGACATAGATTCATAATTTTTTTTATGATACAAAATTAGTAAACTTTTGTAAATCATATATAAATTTGCTTGACGTATAAATAGTACATGACATATGATCTCTTTTTCTCTAAAAAATTATGGAATTTTGAATTCTTCATGTAATTGGCAACTTACGCCTTATGAACTACAAAAAATTATTATTCAAAAAAAAATGGGAGTTGAAACAAAATCAGGGGTTTTAACTATAAATACAGGTTCCTTTACTGGAAGGGCTCCAGAAGATAGATTTATTGTAAAAGATAAGATTACAGAACAAAAAGTTTGGTGGGATGAAAAATTTAATCAATCTTTCGATTCAGAAAAATTTGATTGTTTATATCAAAAATTTGCGCAATATTTATCTGGAAAAACATTATATATACGAGATGGATATCTTTGTTCAGATAAACGTTATCAATTAAATGTTCGTTCTATTAGTGAATATCCATGGTCTGATTTATTTATTCATAATCTCTTTTTAAGATTCACAAATTTGGAAAAAATTTTACCAGATTGGTTATTATTGTGTGCTCCAGGATTTCTGGCTAATCCTATAAAAGATGGGACACGAAATAAAAATTTTTCTATATTAAATTTTTCTAAAAAAATAATCTTGATTGGAGGATCAGGATATACAGGGGAAATTAAAAAATCTATATTTTCCGTTCTCAATTTTATACTTCCTATCTATAAAAATGTTTTTCCTATGCATTGTGCCGCAAATGTAGGAAAACATAAAAAAGATACAGCTTTATTTTTTGGATTATCTGGAACAGGAAAAACAACTATTTCTAATGATATCAATAGAAATTTGGTTGGAGATGATGAACATGGATGGACTTATGATAATATCGTATTCAATTTTGAAGGAGGATGTTATGCTAAAATATTGGGTATTTCTCAAAAAAATGAACCTATGATTTATCATGCTATAAGAAAAGGAGCAATGTTGGAAAATGTAACTTTCAAAAAAGAAACTAAAGAAGTAGATTTTTTAAATGATTCCATTACTCAAAATATGAGAATCAGCTATCCTATTTATTTTATAAAAAATATTGAGGAAAAACTATTATCTTCTAATATAAGAAACATTTTTTTTCTAACATATGATGCTTTTGGTGTTTTACCACCTATATCTAAACTTAATAAAGCACAATCTTCTTATTATTTTTTATTAGGCTACACATCTAAAGTTGCTGGGACTGAATTAAATATTCAAAAACCAAAAGCAACTTTCTCTTCTTGTTTTGGTGCTCCATTTATGCCTTTACATCCCGTTCTGTATACGAAAATGTTAATGAAAAAATTAGATAATACTAAAATCAATGTTTGGATGATTAATACCGGATTGATATCTGGAGGATTTTCATCTGGATATCGTATAAAATTAGATGATACACGTAAAATTGTGCAAAATGCTTTGAATGGTTTTTTATCAGAAGTTCCTTACGAAAAATATCCTATTTTTAATTTTCAAATACCAAAATATTGTCCAGGAATATCTTCTAACATATTAAATCCGAAAAATTCATGGAATAATGAAAAAATGTATCAAAATCAAGTAAAAATACTTGCTCAAAAATTTATTCAACATTTTAATATATATAAACAATACATAGACAAAAATATTTCGTCTGGAGAACCTGTTTTAGAGTAGAATAAGATCTATATATTTTTACAATATTTTTGTATAGATTTATTAATATATTTTGCTAATATATCAAATTCTACATTTACAATATCCCCAATCTTCATCATGTGAAGATTGGTTTTTTCATAAGTGTAAGGAAGAATAGAAACGTGAAATGTATATTGATCACATCTTATGATAGTAAGACTTATTCCATTAATAGCAATAGAACCTTTTTCTACAACTAGATGATCCAATCTATTTTTAGATTTAAAAAAAAACAGCCAACTTCCATTTCTATTTTCAATTTTAATAATCGTAGCAGTTGTATCCACATGTCCTTGAACTATATGTCCATTTAACCTTTTATGTAACATAATCCCCCTTTCTAAATTCACTTCATCTTGAATTTTTAAAAAATTTAAGTTAGTACATAATAAAGTTTCTTCAGATGCTATAACTGAATAAGTTTTTTTGTTTATATCCATAATGCTTAAACATATTCCATTATGACAAATACTTTGATTGATTTGAATTGCATTATTTAAAAATGGATTATTGAAAGTTATCCGAAGATTGTTTTTTTCACGATTAAATTGATGTACTTTTGCAATACATTCTACGATTCCAGTAAACATATAATGGTTTATAATTTTTTTCATATTTTTAAACTAAATTATATATATATATGAATCATATAAAAAAAAAATTAAAGTAGGATTTACTACGGGTGATATTAATGGAATAGGAATAGAGATTTTTTTGAAAGTATGTTCTAAAAAAAAACTTTTAGACTTTTTTACTCCGATATTATTTGGTTCTACCAAATTATGTTTTTATTACAAAAAAATTTTAAATTTAGAAATCAATAATATACGAGAAGTAAAAAATTTTAAAGAAGTTCTTGATTATAAAATCAATATTTTCAATATATGGAAAGAAGATATTAAATTTGAATCTATAAAAATCAATCATCCTGAATCAGGAAAATATCCGATTTCATCTTTAAAAAAAGCTGTAAAAGCTTTAAAAGAAGGAAAAGTAGATGTACTTGTTACAGCTCCTGTTAATAAAAAATACATGAATTTAAAGAATTTTTCATTTTTTGGGCATACTGAGTATCTACAAAATGTTTTAGGGGGAGATTCCTTAATGTTGATGATTCATGATATTTTAAAAATAGCATTAGTCACTAATCATTTACCTTTAAAAAAGGTCAGTTCAGAATTAAATATAAAAAAAATAATAAAATCAATAAAAATTTTACGTCAATCTCTTATCATAGATTTTTCTATAGAAAAACCTAAAATTGCAGTTTTAGGATGTAATCCACATTCAAGTGATAATGGATTAATAGGGAATGAAGAAAAAATAAAAATCAAACCAGCTATTGATAGTTTATTTCAAAAACAAGGATGGTTAGTTTTTGGTCCTTATCCTTCAGATAGTTTTTTTGGGAATCAAAGCTATCGAAATTTTGATGCAATTTTAGCTATGTATCACGATCAAGGATTAATACCTTTTAAAACCCTAACTTTTAATCAAGGAGTGAATTTTACAGCTGGACTTTCTCATATACGAACATCTCCTGATCATGGAGTTGCCTATGATATAGCTAAAAAGGGAATAGCTAATGAAAGTTCATTTGAAGAAGCAATTTTTAACGCTATAAAAATATTTAAAAATAGAAAAGAATATATGGAATTTAGTTTATCCAAATTATCATAAAATTACAATAATCAGATTACTTTTCACTTGTAAAAGTCCACCTTCTATCTGAATTTTCTTTTTTACATCTTTTGATTCTAATTTTAAAAAACCATTTTTTAATATAGAAATAAATGGAGCATGATTTTTTAATATTTGAAAATATCCATAGTAGCCAGGAGCTATAATAGAAATTATATTTTTTTGATATAAAATTTTATGATAGCTGATAATTTTTATTTTCATAAATTTATTTATGTCAATAACATTTTTTTCCCACTTTCTATAACTTGTTCAATAGTTCCTTTTAAATTAAAAGCGGCTTCTGGTATATCATCTAACTCTCCGTATATTATCATATTGAATCCTTTTATAGTATCTTCAATTTTTACAAATTCACCTTCTATTCCCGTAAATTGTTTTGCCACATGAAATGGTTGAGATAAAAAACGTTGAACCCGTCTAGCTCTAGAAACTATTAATTGATCTTCTTCACTTAATTCTTCTATTCCAAGAATAGCTATAATGTCTTGTAAAGAATTATATTTTTGTAAAATTTCCTTCACCTTTTGTGCGCAATTATAATGGTTTTCATTTATTATATCTGGAGATAAAATACGAGAAGTAGAATCTAAAGGATCTACTGCAGGGTAAATTCCTAAAGATGCTATTTTTCTGGAAAGAACGGTAGTTGCATCTAAATGCGAAAATGTGATAGAAGGGGCAGGATCTGTTAAATCGTCTGCTGGAACATAAACAGCTTGCACTGAAGTGATAGATCCTGTTTTTGTAGAAGTTATTCTTTCTTGCATAGTTCCCATTTCAGAAGATAAAGTAGGCTGATATCCTACTGATGAAGGAATTCTTCCTAATAACGCTGAAATTTCTGATCCAGCTTGAGTGAAACGAAATATATTATCTATAAAAAATAATACATCTTGTCCTTTTTTTCCTTCTAAATATTGATCTCTATAATATTCAGCTAATGTTAACCCTGATAAAGCAACTCTTGCTCTGGCTCCTGGTGGTTCATTCATTTGCCCGAAAACAAAAGCAGCTTTAGACTCCTTAAGAGATTCTTTATCTATCTTAGATAGATCCCAATATCCTTTTTTCATGGATTCCATAAAAGACTTTCCATATTTTATAATTCCAGATTCCAACATTTCTCTTAATAGATCGTTTCCTTCTCTAGATCTTTCACCTACTCCTGCAAAAACCGATTTTCCTCCATGTCCTTTTGCTACATTATTAATTAATTCTTGTATTAATACAGTTTTTCCAACTCCTGCTCCTCCAAATAACCCAATTTTTCCTCCTTTAGGATAAGGTTCTATTAAATCTATAACCTTAATTCCTGTATACAAAATCTCTGTATCAGTAGATAAATCTACAAATGCAGGAGATTTACTATGAATAGGCTTACTTTCCGATTTATCGACATCTCCTAATCCGTCGATACAATCTCCTAAAACATTAAAAACCCTACCATTAATAGATTCACCTACAGGAACGCAAATTGGTTTATCTAATGCATAAACTTCTTGCCCTCTTTGCAATCCATCCGTAATTTCCATAGATATACAACGAACATTCCTATCTCCCATATGTTGTTGAACTTCCAATACAATTTTATCTTTTTTATATGAATATACTTCTAAAGCATCATAAATTTTAGGAAGATAAGAACCTTCTTTAAAAGAAACATCGATTACTGGTCCTATAATTTGAGTAATTATTCCTTTAAATTTTTTTTGATGCATCATGTAATCCCTTTTTTTTTAACATTTATACAATTAAATTTGTAATTGTAAATGTAAGAGAAAAAAGATAAAAACTTTGAAAATTTATTCATTGATTGATGAATTTTCTTCTTTATATCCATGTGTATTTACACTTGGAGTTTTTGATGGCGTTCATATAGGGCATCAAAAAATTATTAAAAATTTAATTTTTAGATCTAAAAAAAAATATTGTCCCGTACTGCTGACTTTTCATCCACATCCAAAAGAAATATTGAATTCTAATAAAAATTTTCTTTATTTAAATACTCTTTCTGAAAGAATATATAATTTAAAAAAAACAGGAATAGAACATTTAATCATTCATCCTTTTACTATAAATTTTTCAAAATTAAGAACAAAAGATTTTTTAAAAAAAATTTTACATCCTAAATATAGGATTCAAAAAATCATTACTGGATACGATTCTCACATCGGAAGAAATAGAGATAATTCTTACGAAGAATTAAAAAAATTATCTTATAATTATGGCATAAAAGTTTATCAAGTTAGTCCTCTTAAATTAAGCGAAAGAATTGTGAGTTCTACTCACATACGTGAATCTCTTTTATTAGGAGATATACAATGGGCCAATCAAGCTTTGGGATATTTATATACATTATCTGGGTATGTCATACCAGGAAAAGGCATAGGAAGAATGATTAATTTTCCTACTGCAAATCTAAAAGTAGAATCAAAAAAATTGATCCCTAAAAAAGGTGTATATGCTGTAAAAATTTATTATTTGAATAATATGTATTTAGGAATGTTAAATATAGGAAACAACCCTACTATAGAGAGTAAAAATAAAGAAATAAAAATAGAAGTACATATATTCGATTTTTTCGAAAATATATATGGAAAAAAAATAGATATTTTAATGATTCATATAATACGTGAAGAAAAAAAATTTAATTCTATACAAGAATTGAAAGAACAAATATGTATAGATAAAATAAATATAAAAAAATTTTTTTCTCGTGAAAAAAAAAGTTGATAAAATTATTAAACATATTATATTAGAAAATTTAAATAAAAAAATTTTTTTTATATCAAAAGTTCCTACTATTATAGAATATATAAAAAATAAATACAGTTCAAAATACAGTTCAAAAATTAATTTTTTTACAATAGAAGAATTTTTTGAAATTATTTCTGGACTAAAAATTTTAGATAATCATTCAACACTACTTTATTTTTTTTCTATTTTAAAAAAGAATGATTTCATAGAAAAAAATTTTCATGATTTTTTTAATTGGGGGCCTAAAATATTAAATGATTTTCAAAATATAGATTTTAACATGGTTAATGTTGAATATTTTTTTTCATCTATTATTTCCAGAGAAAAGATAAACAAATGGAATCTTAATCTTTTAGAACAAGAAAAAAATTTTTTTTGGGAAAAAATTCATAAATACTATTATCTTTTACAATCTCAACTTTTCAAAAAAGGAATAGCTTATCATGGAATGCTTTTCAAAACAGCAATTTCTCGTTTAGATTCCTTTTTATATCAAAATTTTAATATAAAAATTGTATTATTTCTTGTTGATTCTATTGTATTTAATGAATGCGAAAAAATTTTTACTAAAAAAATTTTTCAAAAAGGACTAGTTTATGATTTATGTAAAGAAAATATTTCAATTTTGAATCCAGTGCTTTTGAATAAAAAGATAATTCCGAATTCAAAAAAATATTTACAATTACAATATGATAATTTAAAAATTATTGGTGTTTCAAAAGAAATAGAACAAGTTAAAACTGTGGAGGATATCATATGTAAATTCATAAAAAAAAATAAAAAACCTAACAAAATACTTTTAATACCAGGAGATAACTCTTTAACTATTCCATTAATACATTCTATAAAAAAAAAATTAGGAATTAATGTCTCTTTCAATATCAATTTTCCATTAAATGATATTCCTATTTATTATACTTTTTATTCTATATTCCAATTACTCTTAAAAAAAGATAAATTCAAAAAATTTACTAGAAAAGATGTTATAAGAGTATTATCTAATGGATATATTCAAAAATTTTTTTTAAAGAAAAATTTAATATTAAAAAAATTTTATATCGAAAATGATTCTGATTTTATTTGCGAAGACACAATAAAAAAATATTTATATAGAAATGATTTATGGATTATTTTTAAAATTCCAACTAATAATATTAAAATAATTCTTATAAGTATTATCAGCTTTATAAGAAAATTTATAAAATTACTTTTTACGAAAAAAAGAAAACATTTTTTGGAACTAAAATTTATTTTCAAACTAGAGACTTATATACAAAAATTAAGGATAATAATTAGAAAAACTAAAAATTTATCTATAGGCATCAATGATATATTTAACATATATGAAGAGTTTACTCATACAGAAAATATAAGATACATACATAGAAATATAAGAGGATTATATGTAACAGGTTTCATAGACATTTTTTTCGAAAATTTTGATGTTGTGATTATTACGTCTTTTAATGAAGGAGTAATTCCTCCAAGTTATAAAAAAAATTCTTTTATTCCCTTTGATATATATCAAAAATTAAAAATAAATAATACAAATGAAAATTTTTATTTTCATCATTTAACAAGGATTATTAAATTTTCAAAAAAAACATATTTAATATATAAAGATCAACCAGATGAAATTAATTCTGGAGAAAAAAGTCGTTTTATTCATAGGATAGAAATAAGTTCTAAAATATCAACAGAAAAAATAAATAAACCATTCTTTCCTATAAATTCAAAAAGACAACCTATTATCATTAATAAAACAAAATCTATAATTCAACGTTTAGATGAATTAATCGATAAAGGATTATCCCCTTCTTCCATTCATTTATACAATTATAATCCTCTTTTATTCTACTATAAAAAAATACTGAAATTAAATCCCCCAGAAGAAACATCTTATAAAAAAAAAATAGGAAAAATTATTCATCAAATATTAAAAATATTATATGACCCTATAAAAGAAAATTTTATTACCATTGATTTTATTCATAAAATGAAAAAAAATTATGAATATACTATAAAAAAAGTTCTTTTAGGAAAAAAGGAAATTATTGAAGGAAATAATATGTTTTTTTATTATGTAATAAAAAATTATATAGAAAATTTTATTTCATGGGATGAAAAATTTGTTATAAACGGCCATAAAATTTTTATAAAAGAAATAGAACGGAAAGTCTCTGCAACATTAAATATTGGAGCAAGAAAAATAAATTTGCATGGTATTATAGATCGTATAGATGAATTTGATGGGACAACTCGTATTCTTGATTACAAAATAGGATTTTCAAAAATGAAGGAGATCAATATTTATTTAAAAAATATGGAAAATATTTTCTATGATATAAATCATGCGAAAACTATGCAATTGCTTATTTATATTTATTTATGGTTTAAATCTTCCACATTTAAAGGATGTCAAAAAAAACCTCCTATCATAGGAATTGTTTCTCCAAAAATGAATGGAAGTATATTCCAAATTCCTATAAATATTTTTCACATACAAAAAATTCAAAAAACAAACATAACATATTTAGATTATAAAATGAATGTTCTACCATTTCTCATTAAAAGGATTTCTGATATTCTAGATCATAGAATTCCGATCGTAGAAAAAATTTATTGATTTAGAATATATTTTTCTATATAATTACCGACTTCTTCAGTTGTAGAAGAGAATTTTGAATCAATAATATCTTGTGTACATATTTTTTTTTCAATAGAGTGTTTCACTGCTTTTTCTAAAAGATTTTTTTCTTGATGCATCCCAAAATATTCTAACATCATAGAACCTGAAAGAATACATCCTAAAGGATTTGCAATATTTTTCCCTTTAGCTTGAGGATAGGATCCATGTATAGGTTCAAACATAGATTTATGATCTCCTATAGAAGCAGAAGGCAGTAGTCCGACTGAACTTGTTAAAACACTCGATTCATCTGAAAGAATATCTCCGAACATGTTATCCGTTAAAATAATATCAAATTTTTTTGGATTCATAATAATTTGCATAGAAGCGTTGTCTATATACAAAAAATCTAGAGATACATCGGAATAGTCCAACGATATTTTTTTAATTACTTCTCTCCACAATCTAGAAGTTTCTAATACGTTAGCCTTATCCACTAATGTTACTTTTTTTTTACGAAAAAGAGCAGCTTTAAAAGCCATTTCCCCAATTTTTTCAATTTCTGATTTAGAATAAATGCAATAATCATATGCTTTTTCTCCATTTTTACAACGACCTTTCTCTCCAAAATAAATTCCTCCCGTTAATTCACGATATATAATAAAATCAACTTCATTTAATAATTCCTTTTTTATAGGAGATTTATCTAAATTAGGATAGACTACTACAGGACGAATATTACAATATAAATTCATTTTTTTTCTGAGTTTCAACAATCCATCTTCAGGCCTCATTCCTCTTGGATTATGATCGTGTTTTGGATCTCCTATACAACCAAATAAAACAGCATCTGATTTGAAACAATTATCTATAGTTTCTTCAGGCATAGGATCTCCAAATTTTTCTATGGCTTTAGATCCAGCTAAAATATTTTTATAATGAAAATTGTGACCATATTTTATAGCTATGGAATTTAAAACTTTCATCGTTTGCCTTATAATTTCAGGTCCTATGCCATCTCCTTCTATTACAGAGATATTTTTTATCATATTAAAACAAATCTTCTATTTTTTTCAAAATTTTCTACATCATTTTTAATGGAAATTAAGAAATCTATATCATCATAACCATGTATGAAAGAATTTTTTTTATATGGATGTATATGAAATTTATCAAATTCTCCCGTTTTTAGTATTGTAACTTTTTGATCAATTAAATCAACTTTTATTTGAATTTTCGGATTTTTTTCTACTACATTAAATAATTTATTTAAGAAATGTTCGGATACTTCTACAACTAATAATCCGTTATTTAATGCATTTTCTTTAAAAATATCAGCAAAAAAACTAGATATTATCACTCTAAATCCATAATAAAAAATAGCCCACGCAGCATGTTCACGACTGGATCCACAACCAAAATTCCTTCCTGATAAAAGAATTTTTCCATGAAAATTAGAATCATTTAATATAAAATTTTTATTTAAGGAACCATCTTTTTGATAACGCCAATCCATAAAAAGATTTTTTCCACATTTTTCACGGTCAATCTCTTTTAAAAAACGAGCAGGAATAATTTGATCTGTATCAACATCTTCTATAAATAATGGAACAACCTGACTAATTAACATCGTTAATCTTTTCATAAATATATTTATTAATATCTACAATTTTACCTTCAATAGCTACAATAGCGGCAGTCAAAGGACTAGCTAGTAAAGTACGAGACCCTGGGCCCTGTCTTCCTTCAAAATTTCTATTAGATGTAGAAATACAATATTCTCCTGCAGGAATTTTATCTTCATTCATTCCCAAACAAGCAGAACATCCTGGTTGACGAAAATCAAATCCAGAATTTTTAAAAATCTTATCTAATCCTTCTTTTTTAACTTGTTTAACAACTTGATTTGATCCAGGAACGATCATTACTTCTACATGATTTGCTTTTCTTTTTCCTTGTATTATAGAAGCCACCAATCTCAAATCTTCTATTCTGGAATTTGTGCAACTTCCTATAAAAATGTAATTAATCGTTTTTCCTATCAAAGATTCACCTAATGAAAACCCCATATAATCCAAAGATTTATAATCTATACCCAATTTCGGAATTCTTTCTGATATTTTTATTGACATTCCGGGATTTGTTCCATATGTTATCATAGGTTCAATATCTTCAGCTTTTAATAGATATTCTTTATCAAATATTGTATTATCGTCTGTTTTTAAAGATTCCCAATACTCTATGAGTTGTTTCTCTTTTGTTTTAAATTTTTGAAATCTTTTACATTTTTTGACATAATCAAAAGTAATTTCATCTGGAGCTATTAATCCACCTTTTGCCCCCATTTCAATGCTCATATTACAAATAGTCATTCTCCCTTCCATACTCATTTTTTTAATAGTAGATCCCATATATTCTACAAAATATCCAACCCCCGCATCCACTCCTAATTTTGATATGATATATAAAATTACATCTTTCGGAGTAACTCCTTTTCTTAAATTTCCATTTAATTGTATTTTCATTTGTTTAGGCTTGGATAACAATAAACATTGACTAGCCATAACCATAGTGACTTGACTGGTCCCAATTCCAAAAGCTATACAACCAAAAGCTCCATGAGTTGAAGTATGACTATCTCCACAAACTATTGTCATACCAGGTAAAGTATAACCCAATTCAGGCCCAATCACATGCACTATTCCATTATTTTTATTTCCTAATTCATATAATGTGATTCCAAATTTATTACAATTATCTGTTAATAAATTTATTTGCTTTCTAGATAAAGGATCTGAAATAGGTAAATGTTGATTAATTGTAGGAACGTTATGATCTGCCGTTGCTATAATTTGATTAGGTCTAAAAATAGATAAATTCCTTTTTTTTAACTCTATAAAGGCTTGAGGACTTGTTACTTCATGTATATAATGTCTATCTATATAAAGAATATATATTTTATTTTCCAATTTTTTAACAACATGTAAGTCCCAAATTTTATCAAATAATGATTTTGACATTGTTTCCTGTTATACAATATTTATTCTTCTATTACTACTACTATTATTCGTATTAATATGTAATACTTTATTTATATTCTTATTCAAATTAGCTTTTTCTAATATAGTTTTTAATTCCATATCAGTAATTTCTTTCTTTTCATCTGCATATTTCAAAAAAATAGAATAAACTAAATCTAAAGAATGTTCATTTAAGAAACACCCTAATTTTTTATAACGATATGCTAAAGCGGCCCTTCCACTTCTAGCTGTAAGAATTATTGAAGATTGATCTATTCCAACGTCTTCTGGATTAATACTTTCATAAGTTTCCCTTTTTTTTATGACTCCATCTTGATGGATTCCAGAAGAATGAGAAAAAGCGTTAATTCCTACTATAGCTTTATTGGCTTGCACTTTCATTCCCGTACATTCTGATACTAAATAACTCGTAGAAGAAATTAATTTTGTATTAATATTAGTAAACAAATTTAAATGAGAATTTTGCTTAATAATCATAACAATTTCTTCTAAAGAAGTGTTTCCTGCTCTTTCTCCGATTCCATTAATGGTGCATTCTACTTGTTCTGCTCCACTCATAACTCCAGCTAATGAATTAGCTGTAGCTAATCCTAAATCATTATGACAGTGAGTAGATAATATGATGTTATCAATCCCTTTTACATTTTCTTTCAAAAAACGGATTTTATTTCCATATTCTTCTGGCAAACAATATCCTGTAGTATCTGGTATATTAATTACTGTTGCTCCATACTTAATCACATTTTCACAAACTTTTGCTAAGAATTCATTTTCTGTCCGTCCTGCATCTTCAGCATAAAATTCCACATCTTCCACGAATTTTTTTGCATATTTCACTGCATATATAGCTCTTTCTAGGATTTTTTCTGGAGTGCTGTTAAATTTATAACGAATATGATAATTTGAAGTTCCTATACCAGTGTGAATTCTAGGCCTATTAGCATATTTTAATGCTACCCCCGCTATTTCTATATCCTTTTCCACAGCTCTAGACAAGGCACAAATTACAGCTTTTGTAATTGACTTACATATTTCTTGAACAGATTGATAATCTCCCGGACTTGAAGTGGGAAATCCTGCTTCTATTACATCTACTCCTAAAGATTCTAATTTTTTAGCTATTTTCACTTTTTCTTTCGTATTTAATTTACATCCTGGAACCTGTTCTCCATCTCGTAAAGTTGTATCAAAAATTTGTATTCTCTTTTTTTCCATATCATGGGATTATTTTCATCAAAACTATTTTTTCCAAAAAGAAAACAGAAATAAATTATTATAACACTTACAATCTCTAATTAAAAAAATTCTCTTATATTTTTCTATTAATCAAATTAAATATTATTATAAAATTACAATGTCTAATTACAATAATAATAAATCATATCATCTATTTTTATTAATTCAAACTTTATCAAAATCAGAGAAAAGAAATTTTAGACTTTATGCAAATCGTATAAAAAGAAATAAATACGCTAAGTTCATGAAATTATTCGAAATCATGAATAAAATGAGTTATTACAACGAACAAAAAATATTAAAAAATGTTCCAATAAAAAAAGAACAATTATCTAATATGAAAGCTCATTTATATAAACAAATTTTGACTAGTCTTAAAAAATTACAACATACTGTAGAAAATCATGATATACAAATTCGTGAATATTTAGATTTTGCTAAAATTTTATACAACAAAGGTTTATATATACAAAGTTTAAAATTATTAGGAAAAGCAAAAATTATTGCTAGATCTTGTGAATATAATACAATTCTCTTAGAATTAGTAGAATTTGAAAAAATGATAGAATCTCAACATATAACTAGAAGTCTTTATTCTAGGTCTGGAGAATTATCCGCAGAATCAAAAGAATTAATTGAAAGAATTCAATGCAACAATGCATTATCTAGTCTTTCTTTAGAATTATATGGTTTATATTTAAAAGTAGGATATGTAAGGAACGAAAAAGATAAAATATTTATAGAAACATATTTTCGTACCAATCTTCCAAAATTTGATATTGATAAACTTAGTTTTTACGAAAAATTATTTTTATATCAAGCTCAAGTGTGGTATCATTACATTCGACAAGATTTCATAATGTGCTATAGATCATCTTATAAATGGGTTGAATTGTTTAAAAATCATACAAAAGCTAAAAAAATAGCTCCTGTAAGCTATTTAAAAGGATATCATTACTTGTTAGATACTTTATTTTATTTAAATCATTATTCAAAATTTATTCATGTATTTAAACAATTTGAAAAAGAAGTAAAAAATGGAGAAATACTGATAAATGGGAATACTAAAATATTGATTTTTATGTATACATATACTAATCGGATCAATAAACATTATATGGAGGGAAGCTTTTCAAAAGGAGTTAAAGAAGTTATCCCATCATTATTTATAGAATTTAATAAAATCTTTCATCGTTTAGATTCTCATTATATTATGATTCTTTATTATAAAATTGCTTGTTTATATTTTGGTAGTGGAGATAATGAAAATACTATTCGGTATTTGTCAAAGATTATGGAAAATAAAAAAAAAAATTTACGACAAGATTTGCAATGTTTTTCAAGGCTTTTACATTTAATTGCGTGTTACGAAAGCGGATTAGACGAAAATATGGATCAAAAAATTCAATCTACATATAAATTTTTTATACAAATGGATGATTGGTATGTTGTACAAAAGAAAATTATTCATTTTTTTCAAAATTTAGGAAACGTATATCCACATCAAATTAAAAATCAATTTAAAAGATTAAGAGATAAATTAATTAAATATTATGATCACCCTTATGAAAAAAGAACTTTTCTCTATTTAGATATTATTTCTTGGTTAAATTCGAAAATAGAAAATAAATCTGTAGAACTGATTATAAAGGAAAGATTTATAAAAAATAACAAATAAGAAAATTATTTAATTCAATAAAAATATGATTATAAAAAAAAGAATCATAAAATATGAAAAAATAAAATGAATTAAAGCTTTCAATAATAATGAAAAATCTAAAATACTATAATAATTAATAATTGAATAAAAAAAAACATAAATGCTGAAAAATAATTTCAGCATACTACATAATACATAAATGTATGTAGAGTATTTATATTTTTTTTTTGTAAACAAATAAAAAAGAAAAAACAAATTATTTACAGGTAATAAAAAAACATATATTTTTAATATCAAGGGAAAATATTTTTTAAAAAAAAGAATGCTGTAAATGAGATGAGCTAAACTAAAAAAAAAAGTGAAAAAATTGTACATTACGATTTTTTTTATCATAATCGAATAATTTAAGTTAAGATTACTATTATCTATGCAAAATATTATTGATGAACTCTCATGGAGAGGTTTAATTAAAAATAAAGTTCCTGGTATAGAAAATCAATTGAGAAAACCTACAACCATGTATATAGGTTTTGATCCTACATCTGACTCTTTGCATTTAGGAAGTCTTTTACCGATTATTATGTTAATTCATTTTCAAAAAAAAGGACATAAATCTATAGGATTAATTGGTGTAGCTACAGGTTTAATAGGGGATCCTTCAGAAAGGAAAAATAAAAGAATCTTTTTAAGTAAGAAAGTTTTGCAAAAAAATACGGAATCTATAAAAAACCAAATATTAAGACTTTTGAATTTTTATTCAGAAAAAATAGAATTGTTAAATAATTTTGATTGGATTCAAAATATTACTTTTATAGATTTTATTCGTGAAATAGGAAAATATTTTCCTATAAACTACATGATATCTAAAGATTCTGTAAAAAAAAGAATCAATAATAAAAAAAACGGAATATCCTTCACTGAATTTTCTTATTCTCTTATACAAGGATATGATTTTTTGTATTTAAATCGAGTAAAAAATTGTGAATTGCAAATTGGAGGATCTGATCAATGGGGAAATATCACAACAGGGATAGAATTGATTAGAAAAAAAACAGGAAAAAAAGCATATGGAATAACCTTTCCTTTAATCATAAAACCTAATGGAGTGAAATTTGGTAAAAGTGATAAAGAAAAAAATATATGGTTAGATAAAAAAAAAACATCTCCATATAAATTTTATCAATTTTGGATGAATATTTCTGATATTGAAATTGAAAAGTATATAAAAATATATACTTTTTTTTCTAAAGAAAAAATCGAAAATTTAATTTTCGAACATAGAAGCTATCCAAATAAAAGGCTTTTACAGAGAGAATTAGCTAATAAAATCACAGAATGGGTTCATGGAAATAAAATTTCCAAAAAAATGATAGAAATTACGAATGTATTATTTGAAAAAATAAATAAACCTTTTCAATTATTGGATGATAGAATGTTCATTTCTATATATAATCATATTCCACATATGCTTATATCTTGTGAGGAATTTGAAAAAGGTATTTTTTTATTAGATCTTTTAAAGAAAAGTGGTTTTTTTTCTTCAAAAAGTGAAGCAAATAGAGCTTTAAAAGCAAATTCAATTCATTTGAATCAAATTCTTGTGAAAGAAAACATTTTGATCCAAAAAGAAAATATAATAGGAAAAAAATATATTTTGTTACAATTTGGAAAAAAAGAATTTTTTATTATAAAAATTGAATAAATTTAATACCCAAAATCTTTTAATTTTTTGTAATCATATCGCCAGTTTTTACAAACTGTAACATACAATTTTAATTGTATTTTTTTCTTAAAGAAAAACTCTATGCTTTTTATAGAAAAAAACTTTAATTTTTGAATAGCATTTCCTTTTTCTCCTATTAATATTCCTTTTTTAGAATATCGTTCTACATATATGTATGATAATATATATATAAAAGTATTTTTATCTTTAAAAAAATTTTGTCTGAACTTACTACAGAATAAGGAATTTCTTTTTCATAGAAAAAAAATATTTTTTCTCTAATTATTTCATTTACAAAAAACCGTTCATGTCTATTACTTAAATAATCTTTGGGATAATAAGGGGGATGTTCAGATAACAAAGATCTAATTTTATTCATTAATAGATCTTGATTCATTTTTTTTAATGCAGATATTGGTAATATATCTGAATAAGGAAATAATTTATGCCAATAATTAACGGTATCATATAATACTTCACATTGTTTTTCTATTTTATCTATTTTATTAATCAATATAATAATGGGAACATTTTTGTTTTTTTTTTAATATGATTGAATATAGCAACATCCTCTAATTTTCCTATTTCTGTCGTAAGCAAAATAACATCTGCATCTTCTAATGATTTTTCTATATATTGCATCATAATTTTTTGCATTGGATAAATAGGATCAATCATCCCTGGGGTATCCGAAAATATAATCTGAAAGTCAGATTTATTAACGATTCCCAATATTCTATGACGAGTAGTTTGTGGTTTTTTCGTTATGATGGAAAGTTTTTCTCCCATAAGAGAATTCATTAAGGTTGATTTTCCCACATTAGGAGATCCTATTATATTAACAAAACCGGATTTATGAATCACTTATTTATTGGTATTTTAAATATTAATATTTTCAATTTTTTCTGATTATCTAAATACAATTCCTTGTTCCTTAAAAAAATCTATTAAAATTCTATGATTTTTTTGTAATTTACCTTTTAAGATCTCTTTGGATAGGTTATTTAAAATATCATGTTGAATCACTCTTTTTAAAGGCCTGGCTCCAAAATGAGGATCGTATCCTTTTTCCGATAAATATTCTATAGCTTCATTAGTAGATTCTATATAAATATTTTTCTTATTATATAGTAATTCTCCTAATTTTTTCATTTGTAATTTCACAATATCTTTGATCTCCTTTCTAGAAAGAGGTTTAAACAAAATGATTTCATCTATACGATTAATAAATTCAGGTCTTACAATATTTTTTAATAAATCTATTAAAGCTTTTTTTGTAGCCTCCATTTTATTATAAGAAATTTCTTGGTCCAAATTTTCCTGAATGATGTCTGCCCCTATATTGGAAGTCATAATAATAATAGTATTTGTAAAATTAACGGTTCTTCCTTTATTATCAGTTAACCTTCCATCATCTAAAATTTGCAAAAGAATATTAAAAACATCTGAATGGGCTTTTTCTATTTCATCTAACAAAATAACACTATAAGGACGTCTACGTATAGCTTCTGTTAATTCTCCACTTTCGTCATAACCTATATATCCAGGAGGAGCCCCTATGAACCTACTAACGGAATGAGGTTCTTGATATTCACTCATATCTATACGAACCATATTATTATCATCATCAAATAAATATTCTGCTAAAGTTTTAGCAAGTTCTGTTTTTCCTACTCCTGTACTACCCATAAAAAGAAAAGAACCTATAGGTTTTTTTTCATCTTGTAATCCTGCTCTAGAACGCCGTATAGCATTTGCTATTGATTGGATAGCCTCATTTTGTCCTACTACCCTTTTATGTAATTCTTTTTCCAAAAATAATAATTTTTCTTTTTCACTTTGCAACATTTTAGTAACCGGAATTCCGGTCCATTTCGATACAACTTGAGCTATATCTTCTCTATAAACTTCTTCTTGTATCATTTTTTTCCCTTTGTCTTCTTGTTTTTTTAATTCATTTTTTAACGCTTTCACTTTATTTTCCTCTTCTTTTATTTTTCCATATCTTAATTCTGCTACTTTGCCATAATCTCCTGCTCTTTCTGCTTGTTCTGCTTCAAATTTATAACTTTCTATTTTATCTTTAGTTTTTTGGATTCCTTCAACTAAATCTTTTTCATTTTGCCACTGAGTTTGCAATTGCATTCTTTTTTCATTTAATTGATACAATTCTTTTTTTAAAGGAATTAATTGGTTTTCATCATTTTCTCTTTTCAAAGCTTCTATTTGTATTTCCATATGCATGATTTTTCTATGCAACACATCCAATTCTTCTGGTTTTGAGTTGATTTCCATTCTCAACTTAGAAGCCGCTTCATCTACAAGATCAATCGCTTTATCTGGTAAAAAACGTTCATTAATATAACGTTTAGATAATTCTACAGCAGCTATAATAGATTCATCTTTTATTCTTACTTTATGATGACTTTCATATTTTTCTTTAATTCCACGTAATATAGATATGGCATCGTCAATAGAAGGTTCATCAACATATACCTGTTGAAATCTTCTTTCTAAAGCTTTATCTATTCTAAAATATTTTTGATATTCATTTAAAGTTGTAGCTCCTATTGCTCTAAGTTCTCCTCTGGCCAATGCTGGTTTTAAAATATTTGCGGCGTCCATAGCTCCTTCTCCTCCTCCCGCTCCAACTAAAGTATGAATTTCATCAATAAATAAAATAATTTCTCCATCTGAAAATGTAACCTCTTTAATTACAGCTTTAAGACGTTCTTCAAATTCCCCCTTATATTTTGCTCCTGCAATTAGAGAAGCCATATCTAAAGAATATACTTGTTTATTTTTTAAATTATCTGGAATATCTCCACTTATAATACGATGAGCTAGACCTTCAGCGATAGCTGTTTTCCCCACCCCTGCTTCTCCAATCAAGATTGGGTTGTTTTTTGTTCTTCTAGATAAGATTTGTAAAACCCTACGTATTTCTTCATCACGTCCAATAACAGGATCCAACTTTCCTTTATAGGCCCATTCATTAAGGTTTTTTGCGTATTTATCCAATGCTTTATACATATTTTCAATTGTAGGAGAAATTACTTTTCCATTTTTTTTTCTTATATATTCAACAACTTCTTTTATTTTTTTTTCTGTTATTCCTTCCCCTCTCAATAATTTCGAAGTATCATCTAAACTCATAAAAATTCCGTAAAAAATATGTTCTATAGAAATAAATTGATCTTTTAATATGTTAGCATAGTTTTCTGCAATATTCAACATATTTGAGACATGTGAACTGAAATGTTGAGAGAAAGAACCATTAAGTATTTTGGGATAAGTGGAAATAATACTATCTAATCCAATAATTATTGATTGAGAATTTACTTTTAATTTTTTTAAAAAAAAATGAATTATATTTTCTTCAGTTTTTAAGATAGATTTTAAAATATGTGCATTTTCAATAGATTGTTGATTATTTTTTAATGCAATATGTTGCGCTTCTTGTATCACTTTTTGTGATTTAATTGTAAACTTATAATTCATACTAAGAATGAAATTTTCATTTTCATAATATAAAAAATATAAAAAAATTTTTTTGATCATAATAGTTATCAAAACTAATTATTTCAAAATATTTATTTTCGCACTATGATAAAAAAAGAAGAAATACAATCTATTTCAGAAAGAATTCATAAAATTTATGATATTCTCAGAATAGATCAAATAAAAGAACATATAAATAAAGAACAAGAAGAAATATCAAATCCTAATTTTTGGAAAAATTATAAAAAATATAAAAGTTTTATAAAGGACATGCATGATATGAAAACATGCATAAAAGATTTTACGGAATTAAAAAATGCTTTCGAAGAATTAGAAGTCATATTTTCTTTTTCCAAAGAAGAAAATTTAGAAAAAGAATTTGAAATTCAATTATATAAAACTTTGAAATTACTTTCAAATATAGAATTCAAAAATATTTTTTCAGAAAAAGAAGATTCTTTCAATGCGATATTACAAATCTCTTCTGGAGCTGGAGGGACTGAAAGTTGTGATTGGACTTCCATATTAATGAGAATGTATTTCATGTGGGCGGAAAAGAAAAATTTTTCTGTAAAAAAAATACATCATGTATCTGGAGATGTTACTGGTATTAAATCTGTTATTTTAGAAATAGATGGGCCTTATGCTTTTGGATATTTGAAAGGAGAAAATGGAGTACATAGATTGATCCGTATATCTCCGTTTGATAGTAATTCAAAACGTCATACTTCTTTTTCTTCTGTATATGTTTATCCTATGGTCAATGAGCATATTAATATAGATATTAAAACATCAGATATACAATGGGAAACTTTCCGTTCTAGTGGAGCAGGAGGACAAAATGTAAATAAAGTAGAAACAGGAGTTAGATTACGTCATAATCCTACAGGAATTACTGTAGAAAATACAGAATCACGTTCTCAAATACAAAACAGGCAAAAAGCTTTACAATTATTGAAATCCAGATTATTTGAAATAGAAATAATTAAAAAAAATGAAAAAAAAGAAAAAATAGAATCCAAAAAAAAAAAAATAGAATGGGGTTCTCAAATTCGAAATTATATTATGCATCCTTACAAATTAGTGAAAGATTTAAGAACCGGTCATGAAACTACACAAGTTCAATCTGTCATGGATGGAGAAATAGACATTTTTTTAAAAAAATTTTTAATATATAATAAAGAAAATAAAGATACAAATACGAATTAATTTTCTTATTTATACAATTTCAATGAAAATCCGTTACGCTGATCTTATAGATCAAACTTTTGATTTTCCCACTGAGGAATTTTCTATAAGAAATAATTTTTTAGAGTTTCACGGAATTCCATTAATGGATATTATAAAAAGATATGGAACTCCATTAAAATTTACATATTTACCAAAAATATCTCAAAATATACAAAAAGCCAGAAAATGGTTTGAAAAAGCAATTCATTCCAATAAATATAATAATAAATACACTTATTGTTATTGTACAAAAAGTTCTCATTTTTCTTTTGTATTAGAAGAAGCTTTGAAAAATAATATTAGTATTGAAACTTCATATGCTTATGACATAGAAATTGTCAAAAATCTTTATCGAAAAGGAAAAACTACTAAAAATATTGAAGTTATATGCAATGGATTTAAACCAAAAAATTATATCGAAAATATATCAGAACTTATAAACAATGGATTTTATAATACAATCCCAATATTAGATAATTCAGATGAATTAGAAAAACTAAATTTAGTTATTAACTATCCTTTTAAATTGGGTATACGTATAGCTTCTGAAGAAGAACCTAAATTTGAATTTTATACTTCTAGATTAGGAATTGGATATAAAGATATTATTGTTTTTTATTTAAACAAAATAAAAAATAATCCTAAAGTAGAATTAAAAATGTTACATTTTTTTATAAATACAGGAATAAAAGATACTGCTTATTATTGGAATGAACTTTTCAAATGTTTGCATATTTATGCTAAATTAAAAAAAATAGCACCAGAATTAGAAATTCTAAATATAGGAGGAGGTTTCCCTATTAAAACATCTATGTCTTTTAAGTATGATTATGAATACATGACCAACGAAATTGTTTATCAAATAAAAAATTTTTGTCAAAAAGAAAATATTTCAGAACCTCATATTTACACAGAATTTGGAGCTTATACAGTAGGAGAAAGTGGAGGTGTTTTATATAAAATACTTAATCAAAAACGTCAGAATGATAGAGAAAAATGGAATATGATAGACAGTTCTTTTATGACTACACTTCCTGATACTTGGGCAATAAGTCGTAGATTTATTATGATGGCAATTAATCGTTGGAATGATTGCTATGAAAGAGTTTTTTTAGGAGGATTGACATGTGATAGTGATGATTATTATAATTCAGAACAACATATGAATGCTATATATCTTCCTTGTTTTCATCGAAAAATTCCGCTTTATATTGGGTTTTTCAATACTGGAGCTTATCAAGATACAATTAGTGGATATGGCGGAGTACACCATTGTTTAATTCCTCAACCTATTCATGTATTGATAGATCATGATGAAAAAAAAAATTTTGTATATAAAATATTTCGTCAATCACAAAGTCCAGAAGAAGTTTTAAAAATATTAGGTTATTGAAATTGAATTACAAAAAAAAAACTTTTGCGGGAATACCTGAAAAGTATGCTACAATTAATAAATCTCAAACGGTACTTATCCTGGTTCCATATGATTATACTCAAACATGGAAAAAGGGATCAAAAGAAGGTCCGAAAGCTTTCTTATCTGCAGCGGAACATATAGAATTATATGATATTGAAACCCAGTCAGAAGTATATAAAAAAGGAATTTTTATTGTTCCCTATGTTATAAATCCTTCAATTTCTACAAAAAAAATGATCAAAAAAGTATATAATGTTACAAAAAAATATCTTTATCAAGAAAAATTCCTAACGTTTATAGGAGGAGATCATTCTATATCAATAGGAAGTATTAGAGCATTCGGAGAAAAATATAAAAATTTAAGTATTCTTCATATGGACGCACACACAGATTTGCGGCCTATCTACAAGGGGGATCCTTATAATCATGCTTGTTCCATGTATGAAGCCTCTCAAAAACATCCTTTAATACAAATAGGAATTCGTAGTATGGACATAATAGAGAAAAAATACATTCAAAAAGGAAATATATTTTATATGCATGATATTTATAAAAATGATTTATGGATGCAAGATGCTATTCATAAATTATCTGAAAATGTATTCATCAGTATAGACATAGATGTTTTTGATCCTAGCATAGCACCTTCAACTGGCACTCCAGAACCAGGAGGTTTATCTTGGTATACTACTTTAAAATTTTTGAAAAAAGTTTTTATAAAGAAAAATGTAATAGGATTTGATATAGTAGAACTTTTACCTAATAAAGAGGAATCTTCTACTGATTTTCTAACCGTAAAACTTTTTTATAAATTACTATCATATAAACATATAAAATAAATGTGAATTAATTAATATGAATCGAAAAATTATTATAGCTATAGATGGATACTCTTCATCTGGAAAAAGTACTTTAGCCAAAGCTATTTCTAAAAAACTAAAATATAAATATATAGATAGTGGTGCTATGTATAGAAGTGTAACCTTACTTGCTATTAAAAAAAAAATTTTTGATAGTGATTTGTGGAATACTCGAAATTTTATTCCTATTTTGAAAGAAATCAGTTTAAAGTTTAAATGGAATAAAAAATGTAATCAAACAGATATTTTTTTAAATAAAGAAAATATTCAATCTCAGATTAGATCAGAAAAAGTAGCGGCTAAAGTAAGTTTAATAGCTCAAATTCCAGAAATTAGAGAAAAGTTAACTCTTATTCAAAGAAATATTGGAAAAAATAAAGGAATTGTTATAGATGGAAGAGACGTAGGAAATTGTGTGTTTCCTAAATCAGAGTTAAAAATATTTATGAAAGGATCCATAGAAATTCGTTCTTACAGAAGATATCAAGATTTAAAAAAAAGAGGAGAAGAGGTGTCTTATGAAGAAGTAAAAAAAAATATAATTCATAGAGATATAATGGATACTTCACGAAAGATCTCTCCACTAAAAAAATCTATAGATTCTATAGAAATAGATAATACATTTCTGAGTATAGATGAACAATTAAATCTTATCTTTCAATTAATTAAAAATAATCATATTGTCATATGAAATTATTAAATGGAAAAATAGCTGTAGTTACAGGAGGAGCAGGAGATATAGGTCAGTCTATCGTAAGAACTTTTGTACAACATGGAGCTAATGTTATTTTTACATTTTTTTCCTCAAAAAAGGAAGCAAAAAAATTAGAATTTGAATTTAAAGATTTGGTTGAAGCATATCAAATAGATCTTTCTGATTTTAATTCATCAGAAAATTTAGTGCAAAAAGTGATAAAAAAATATGGTAGTATAGATATATTAGTGAACAATGCAGGGGTTATAAAAGATAATTTTTTGCTTAAAATTTCGAAAAAGGATTGGGATTATGTGATTAAAACTAATCTATATTCTATATTTAATTTAACTAAACATGCTATTCATCCTATGATGAAAAAAAAAAAAGGAAGCATTATTAATATGAGTTCTGTTGTAGGATTAACGGGAAATATTGGACAATCTAATTATGCAGCATCTAAAGCAGGAATTATTGGATTTACAAAATCAATAGCGAGAGAATTAGGAAAAAAAAATATTCGTTGTAATGCTATAGCTCCCGGATATATTGTAACAAAAATGAATTCTCAATTGAGAGATAAAATCAAAGAAAATTGGATAAAAAATATTCCATTAAAAAGACCAGGAACACCTCAAGATATAGCTAATTCTACTTTATTTCTTGCTTCAGACTTATCAAACTATATTACCGGAACTGTGTTAAATGTAAATGGAGGGTTAATTTAAATCGTAAATGTATTCAAGTAAAAAAATTGTCCAAAGTTTAGGAGAGATTTTAAAAGCAAAATCTATATTCAATATAATCATATCTCCAGGATCTAGAAATGCTCCAATCATTATACATTTTACTCAACATAAAGATTTTAAAACGTACAGTATTGTAGATGAACGATGTGCTAGTTTTTTTGCATTAGGAATCGCTCAACAAATCAGAAAACCTGTAGTCATTAGTTGCACTTCTGGATCTGCTGTTGTTAATTGTTATCCCGCAATTACAGAGGCTTTTTATCAAAAAATTCCACTTATTTTAGTGACTGCAGATAGACCAAAAGAAATTGTAGATGTATTTGAAGGACAATCTATTCATCAGGAAAATATTTTTCAAAAACACGTAGAAACGTCTATTCAATTGACAGAAGATGAATCTGAATCAGGAATATGGTATAATGATAGATTGATGAATGAATCTATAAACAAATGTATTTTTAAAAATAAACCTATACATATTAATATCCCATTTTCTGAACCACTTTATAATACCACAAATCATTTACAAGTAAAACCTAAAATTATAAAAACTATTCCTGTTCAAAATTATATTGAAACATATAATTATAAAAAAGAACAGCATATATGGAAAAAATGTAAAAAGAAAATGATTTTATTGGGATTATATTATCCGGAAAAGAATATGGAAAAAATTTTAAGAAAGTTAAGTTTGGATCCTTCTATCGTAATTTTCACAGAAACTACATCTCATGTATATGGAAAATTTTTTTTCTCAAATATAGATCAACTTATTTTTAATATGAATCCTAAAAAATGGATAATTTTTAAACCTCATATTTTATTAACCATTGGAATACATATTATATCCAAAAAAATAAAATTTCTTTTAAGAAAATATCCTCCAATATATCATTGGCATATAGGGAAACATTACGAAAATTATCCGGATACCTATTATAAATTAACGACTTATTGGCCTATAAATCCAGAATCATTTTTTAAAATTTTTGATAATTCTACCATTTTTCCTTCGGATTACAGAAAAAAATGGGATAAATTGAGAAAAGAAAAAAAGAAAAAACATAAACATTTTTTAAAAAAAGAAAAAAGTTTTTCAGATTTAAAAGTTTTATTCTTTGTATTTAAAGCTATACCTAATAATAGTATACTACAATTGGGAAATAGTATGATTGTAAGATACTATCAACTATTTGATGAAAAAAAATATTCTATTAAATCTTATTGTAATCGTGGTACTTCAGGAATAGATGGATGTGTTTCGACTGCGGTAGGTTCTTCTGTTACAAAAAAAACTGTTACATTAATTATTGGAGATATAAGTTTTTTTTATGATAGTAATGCTTTATGGAATAATTATATTCCAAAAAACTTTCGTATTATACTTATTAATAATGGAGGGGGAAATATTTTTAGATTTATTTCAGAAAAACAACTTCCCGAAAAAATATTAAATTTTTTCGAAACAAAACATATTCTTTCTGCAGAAAAAATATGCGAAATGTATCATTGGAAATATGAAAAAGTATCCAATCAAAATGCTTTAAAAAATAGTTTATTGTTCTTTTGGAAAAAATCAAATAAACCTTTTTTATTAGAAATAAACACCCAAAAATCTAATAATGCTCAAATTTTGAAAAAATATTTATCTTATTTATCCTAATTTTAGGATATAGAATCATATCCCACAATACTTTAATTCTTGCAAAAATTTCTCTGAGTTGTATTTTACTGTCAAAAGTAAGACTTTTAGCATTAAACCCAATTACATCCAATCCTAAACAATTTCCAATAAAAATTGCTCTTTCATTATGAAATTTTTGAGATATAATCGTAAATTTTTTTTGATGAAAAATTTTATGTACTCTAATAATAGAATGTAAAGTATTAATTCCATAAAAATCTTCATATATAAAATGAGAAGGAATCCCTTTTCTAATTAACTCTTTTTTCATCATTTTTGGTTCATTATAGTTTTTTTCTCTATTGTCTCCACTTACAATGATATAACGTATTTTTTTATGACGAAAAAGAAAATAAGCTGCATCTATCCTATACTTAAAATATGCGTTAATTCCCCCTCCATGCAAATATTTAGAAGTGCCTAAAACGACACCAAATGCATTATATGGAATATAATTAATAGAATCATAACTCTTTCTTATTGACCATAAACTTATTCCAACATAACAAAATATAATAAATAAAATAATAAGGAAAAATATACGTTTTATTTGTAATTGACATATTCTATTTTAAAAAGAATCATCCTCTATAATCCATTCTCCTTTTTCTAAAAAAAATTCTATCTGTTTGAATTTAATATTTTTAGTTTCTCCCGTAATTAAATGACGAATATTAATTCTATTGTTTCTTCCTAATTTTTTTTTATCTTTTCCTTTTAGATTCATAAAAAGATTTGTTTTAAAATTATTTTTATTTTTTGGAAAACATAAAATGTCTCCTCTTATAATAGCAGATTTAAGTAAAAAAGAAATAATTCTTTTGTTTATATTATAAACTCTTTCTTGAAACAAATTAAAAGCATTTTGTTTATAAACAATAAGAGGATCTTTTTGTTCAAAAACAGCATTTTGTACAGAATATCGCAAACTATCCATTTCACGTAAATGCTCTTTCCATTTTTCATCCATAAAACATAATATAGTCTTTTTTTCAAACATGGATAATAAAGATTTTCCCTTTGTATTGTAAAACTCTTTCAAATCCGATAGAGAAACTATATTTTGATATCCATCTGTTAAAATAACTCGTATTTGATAAAATTCGTGATTTTTATTATCCACAATATTAGATATAATAGGTTTAATATCTTGATCTATCATTTTTATTTTCTTTTTTTCATAAAAGCCAATAATTATATCATGAAGTGTATTGACACAATCTCGTTCTTTGTAGGATAAAAATTCATCTTCTTGTATAGGAAATTTAATTCCAAAAATTTGAAAAAATTCATACTCTAAATTTTTGAAATCATTGAGAGATTGATTGATATTAATCATTACATCTAATAAAAGATAAACCATATTAGAAATATCTAAACTCAATTCATTTCCACATAATGCATTTCTTCGTTTTTTATAAATAAATTCTCTTTGTTTATTAATAACATCATCATAGTCTAATAAACGTTTTCGTATGCTAAAATTGTTCTCTTCTATTTTCTTTTGTGCTTTTTCAATAGATTTTGTTAATAAAGGATGTTGTATTATATCTCCTTCTTTATGTCCAAATCTATCCATTAATTTAGATAATCTTTCCGAATCAATAAATAAACGAATTAGATTATCTTCTAAAGACACATAAAACTGAGAACTACCTGGATCTCCTTGACGTCCTGATCTTCCTCTTAATTGATTATCTACCCTTCTAGAATCATGTCTTTCAGTTCCTAAAACCGACAATCCTCCGTTTTTAACAACTTCTTTTGATAGTTTAATATCGGTTCCACGACCTGCCATATTAGTTGCTATAGTTACAGATCCAGGAAATCCTGCTTTTGCTATGATTTCCGCTTCTTTTTCATGTAATTTTGCATTTAAAACATTATGCGGTATTTTCATAAATTTTAAAGCTCTACTTAGAAATTCTGAAACTTCAACAGAAGTGGTTCCAACAAGTACCGGTCTTTTTTCATTTTGAGATAAAAGAATAATTTTTTCTATAACAGCATTATACTTTTCTCGTTTAGTTTTAAAAACAAGATCCTGCAAATCTTTTCTTTTTATTTTTTTATGTGTAGGGATTACTACCACATCTAATTTGTAGATATGCCAAAATTCTCCGGATTCTGTCTCTGCAGTCCCTGTCATTCCAGATATTTTCCTATACATTCTAAAATAATTTTGTAAAGTGATTGTAGCAAAAGTCTGACTGGAAGATTCTACTTGAACATTTTCTTTCGCTTCTATAGCTTGATGTAAGCCATCAGAATAACGCCTCCCTTCCATTATACGACCAGTTTGTTCATCTACTATTTTCACTTTTCTATCTAGAACTACATAATCTACATCTCTTTCAAATAAAGTAAAAGCTTTAAGTAATTGATTAATAGTATGAATTCTTTGTGATTTTATAGAGAAATTTTTCAAAAGTTTTTCCTTTTCATTTATTTCTTTTTCCTTAGAAAAATTTTCTTTCTCTACTTCAGAAAGTTCTACATTTACATCTGGTAAAACAAAAAAACCTATATCTTCCACATTTTGTGATAAAAACTCAATTCCTTTATCTGTTAATTCTACAGTATTATTTTTTTCGTCAATCACGAAATAAAGATCTTTATCCACTTTATACATTTCTCTTCCATGATCTTGAAAATATTGACTTTCCGTTTTTTGTAAAATGAGACGAATATTATCTTCACTCAAAAATTTTATTAAAGATTTTTTTTTGGGTAATCCACGATACGCTTGAAATAATTTAAATCCACCTAATTTTTTTTCTCCATTTTTTATTAAATTCTTTGCTTGATACAAAAAATTATTAACTATCATGTTTTGCTGACTAACTAGAGTTTTTACTTTTCCTTTAAATAATTCAAATTCTTCTTTATTATCTTTCTTAGAATCAACAGGCCCCGATATAATCAAAGGAGTACGTGCTTCATCTATTAACACAGAATCTATTTCATCTATAATAGCATAATTTAATTCTCTTTGAACTAACTCTTCTTTAGAACAAGCCATATTATCACGTAAATAATCAAATCCAAATTCATTATTTGTTCCATAAGTAATATCTGCTTGATAAGCTTTTTTCCGCATATATACATCAGAAGATGAATAATTATCAATACAATCAACTTTTAATCCATGAAATTCCATTAAAGGAGCCATCCAGCTTGTATCTCTTCTAGATAAATAACTGTTAACTGTCACAACATGCACTCCCCTTCCAGATAAAGCATTTAAATAAGTAGATAAAGTTGCTACAAAAGTTTTTCCTTCACCTGTGGCCATTTCGGCTATCTTTCCTTGATGTAATACTACAGCACCCATAAGCTGTACATCATAATGAACCATATCCCAAATAATGCTTTTTCCATATGCATCCCATTCATTTATCCAAATGGCTTTATCTCCATTCAAATGGACATAAGACTTTATTTTTGATAACTCTTCATCAAAAGAAGTAGTTGTAACGATAAGTTGTTTTTTTTCTTTTAAACGTTTAGCTGTTTCTTTAATTATAGAAAAAGCTTGAGGTAAAATATCTATTAATACTTTTTGTTCTGTTTTGTAACATTCTTCTTGAATACTTTCTACATTTGAGTATATTTTTTCTAAAACGCTGATAGAACAAAATTTTTCTTGTATTTTATTCAATAATTTTTTTTTCCTTTCATGAAATTTTTTTGTAGATGTTTGTATAATATTTCTTAAGCTTTTAGTTTTATTTCTTAATCCATCGTCAGATAATAAAAATATATTTTTCTCTTCTTTTTTGATTTGGATCAAAAATTTTCTAACCTCTTTAAGGTCTCTATCATTTTTATTTACTAATAATTTATTTAAAATATTTCTAATAAAACTCATTAAACTAAAAAATATATTAATCGTTTATATAAAAAAAATAAACATAAAAAAATAAATAAATCAAAGTTCATATTCATCTCTATTCCAATAAAAATCTTCATCATCACGTGGATAATCTGCCCATATATCTTCTATAGATTCAAAAACTTCTCCTTCTCCATTTTCTAACTGTTGAAGATTTTCAACTACTTCTAAAGGAGCTCCAGTACGAATAGCAAAGTCAATCAATTCTTCCTTTGTTGCAGGCCAAGGGGCATCTTCTAAATGAGAAGCTAATTCTAAAGTCCAATACATATATTAATATTTTTCATTATTAAAATTAAAAAAATGATATTTTATTTTTATATATTTGATTTTCAAAAATCAATGAACTTTTTTATAAAAATTACAAGATAAAATTAGTGAATTTAAATTACAAATAAATTACATGAAAAAATTTCCCAAAATTGTATTCATAGGTTCAAACCATTTTTCTCTTTATACCTTAAAAGAATTATATATCAAACAATACAATATTGTAGGAATCATCACAAGTCCTGATAACCATATTTTTAAAAATCAAGGAAAAAAAGCATTTACACCTGTTAAAATATACGCATTAGAAAATAATATTCCCTTTTTACAACCTAAAAATCTTAAAAATCATTCTTTTTTAGAAAATCTAAAAGTATGGAATGCAGATATACAAATAGTTGTATCATTTCGAATCTTACCTAAAGAAGTATGGAGTTTTCCTAAAATGGGATCTTTTAATTTACATGCCTCTCTTCTTCCACAATATAGAGGGGCTGCACCTATTAATTGGGTTATTATTAATGGAGAAAATAAAACTGGATTAACTACTTTTTTTATAGAAGAAAAAATAGATTCTGGAAAAATTCTTTTCCAAAAAAAAATTGAAATAAAAAAAGAAGAAACTGCAGGAGAACTAGAAAAAAAATTGAAAAAAATTAGTGGTTATATGGTTATTCAAACTTTAGAAAAAGTTATAAAAAATGAAATAAAACCTATTTCTCAAAAAAATATTGATTCTTCTTTATTAAAATATGCTCCAAAAATATATACCAAAGATTGTAGAATACAATGGGAGAATCCTTCTATAGAATCAATTTATAACAAAATAAGAGGATTAAGCCCTTATCCTACAGCATGGACATTATTATTTTTTAATAAAAAAAAATTTGTTAGATTTAAAATTTCTTTTGTTAAAAAAATACGGGAAAAACATATTTTCCCAATTGGGTTGATCTTCATTGTTTTATCATATGAAATGAAAATTTCCGTTAAAGAAGGTTTTATCTCTATTATTGAAGGCCAAATAGAGGGAAAAAAAAGAATGCATATAAAAAACTTAATTAATGGATTGAAAATAAGAGAAAATCTTTTCGTTCGATAAAAAAATTTAATCATTTATACTTTATATATATATATTTGCTATTGCTATTGTTAATTATAAGATTATTTTATAGTTAACTAACTAAAATTAAATTAATTATTCATGAACAAAACGGAATTGGTTAATTCAATAGCTGAAAAAACTGGAATAACAAAAATAAAAGCAAAAAACGTTACAGATGCATTTATTGAAACAGTGATTGAATCTTTAAAAAAAGGAGATAAGGTAACACTTGTAGGATTCGGAACCTTTTCTGTAGTAAAAAGACATCCTAGAAATGGAGTCAATCCTAGAACAGGAAAGAAAATACATATTCCAGGAAAAAAAGTAGCTAAATTTAAAATAGGAGCAGAATTAACAAAATTATGATTTTAAAGAAAATAGATAAAGTTTGTCGGAGAACAAACTTTATCTATTTGTTATTTATTTCCATATTCTTATGGAGATAATCTGTACAAGATCCATTTTTTTTCTTTTCCTAAAATATAAACAAGTCTATCATGAAGTCTATTAGGTTGTCCTTGCCAAAATTCCATTTTATAAGGTTTTACAACATATCCTCCCCAATCAAAAGGGCGTTTTATAATTTTTTTAACAAAAAAATTGTTCCATTTCTTATATTGTTTTAATAAATATTCTTTAGACGAAATAATCATACTTTGTCTAGAGACCCAACTTCCAATTTGATTTCCTCTAGGTCTGTTATGAAAATATTCATCTGACTTTTTTCTTTTAATTTTTGATGTTATTCCTTTAACAATAATTTGTCTTTCCATATTTTTCCAATAAAAAGAAATACATACTTTTGGTATGTTTTGAATTGCTCTTCCTTTCAAACTATGATAATTTGTATAAAAAATAAATCCGTCTTTGGAATATTCTTTTAATAAAACAACTCTAGTTTCTGGCCCTCCATCTGCCCCTATAGTAGAAATAGACATAGCATTAACTTCTTCGTTATCTTTTTGAAATGATTTTTCTTGTTCAAACCAATAATCAAACAAGGAAAAAGGTTCTTTTGGGACTTCAGATTCCAATAAAGGATTTTTTGTATAGTTCTTTCTAAGATTACTTAAATCAATAGTCATAATATCACAAATCTTAATATAAGACAAAAATATACTAACTTTATCTAGTTAAGTAATATAAAAAAATAAAACACACATTATCGGCGTGATAGCTCAGTTGGTTAGAGCGTTGGATTCATAACCCAGAGGTCGGGGGTTCAAATCCCCCTCACGCTACAAAAAATGAATTATCATTGTTTTTTTGTAAAACAAAGAATATGTATTTTTCTGTTTTAAATTACTTTCTATTAAGAAAATTACATACTTTATATAAAATTATAAATATTAATAATTTATCGAATTCAATTACTTTTGTATTTTCGAAAAAAAATAAATTAAAAATTATATGGGGATTAGATTCAAAAAATTTAATTTTTACATATGTCAAGATAAATATTAAAAAATATACTAAAGGAAAAGTGACTGTATCTATAAAATTTATGATAGATCTTCTAAATACGTTTTCAAATGAAAAACTTTTTCTAAAGAAAAAAAAAAATACACTTAATATTTATTCCAAGCAGGGAGTTTATGAAGTTCCTACTTGTCGAAACCATAACAATACCTCTCTTTATCCATTAGGGAAATATTCTTCTGTAAGAATTTCTTTATTTTCAAATATTTTTTTAAAAATATTAAATAAAGTTTTATTTAATATTGGAGACGAAAAATTGAAACCTATACTCAATGGAGTATTTTTTCAATTTTTTACCAATGAAGCCAATTTTGTTTCTACAGACACTTATAAACTAGTTAAATATACTATAAAAAATTTTAAAACGAATCAAAATATACAATTTACTGTATCTCGAAAACATCTTTATATAGTTAAGGAAATTCTAAAGAATGAAAAAAAAAATAATATGATTTTTCTCATAATTTTCAATAAGAATATTATTTTTCATTTAAAAAATTATATTTTTTCATGTCAACTAATAAATGAAGAATATCCAGACTATCATTCTATTATTCATCATAATAAATGTCAAGTATCTCTTATTATTAATAAATTGTTATTGTTAAATACTATTAAAAGAATTTCTATTTTTTCTAAAAACAAAAAAAATTTTATTGATTTTCATTTTAATCATAATGAATTAAAAATTTGTGATCAAAATACGATTGATATTCATAATTTGATCTCAAGAATTGACTGTAAAATTGTTTTTAATGACCTGAAAAATATGAAAATAGGTTTTAACTCTCAATTTTTAATTGAAGTTTTATCTTCTTTGAATGAAGATTTTGTTTTTTTTGACCTATATCATAATATGGGAGTTTTAAGACCTTTATATAACAAAAAAAAAGAAGAATCAATTTTTATATTGATTATGTCTACAATAAAAATATGAAAATATCATTGAATTGGCTTAAAAAATATGTATTTCCTCTTAATATAGATGAGAACGAAATTTCCAATATATTGACTGATATTGGATTAACAGTAAAAGGGATCAATAATACGGATAAAGATTTTATTTTAGATATGGAAATAACTCCTAATCGTACAGATGCGATGAGTCATTACGGGATTGCGCGTGATTTATACGCTGTATTGAGATTTCGGGGATATAAAGTCGATTTGTTAAAACCAGGAATCAATGAAAAAATCAATTGTAATAATAAATCTCGTATTCAAATTTTTGTAAAAATACAAGAAAAATGTGTAAGATATTCCGGAATGTTTATTTCAAAAATAAAAATAGAGCCATCTCCATATTGGTTAATTTCTATATTAAAATCTATAGGGATAAAATCTGTAAATAATATAATAGATACAATGCATTTTGTTATGTACGAATTGGGCCAACCTATACATGTTTTTGACATGGATAAAATAGAGGATGGAAAAATTATAATAAAAAATGCGGAAAAAAATACAGATTTTAAATTATCAGATAATATAACAATTAAACTTGATGAAGAAGATTTAGTTATTTATGATACTGTAAAACCATTATCTATAGCTGGAATGATCAATAATATTAAATCTAATATACATATTAGAACTAAAAATATTTTTATTGGAAGCGCTTGTTTTAATCCTAACATTATACGGAATATTAGAAAAAAACATTTTTTAAAAATAGAAACACAACATCTTTTTGAAAAAGATATAGATCCTAATCAGACTATATTCACTCTACAAAGAGCATCTTTTCTTATAAAGAAGATGATAAAAAATCAAATAATATGCTCAGATATAATTGATTTTTATCCTAATCCTATATCTTTTTCAAAAATAAAACTCCGTTATAATAAAATTGTAAATATTATAGGAAGAAAAATATCGAGAAAAAAAATAAAAAAAATTTTGTTTTTGTTAGAAATGATGATTCATTATGAAAATGATAAATATTTATTTATTAGTGTCCCTTCCTATAGAACAGATGTTCAAAGGGAAATAGATGTAATTGAAGAAATATTACGTATTTATGGTATTCATAAAATACCAGTATATAATAAAAAAATCAAAATTACTACATTTCCTAAATTTTTTCATAAAACAGAACATGAAATACAAAAAATATTTTTGGAACAATTAGTTTGTTATGGATTTCAAGAAATTATTTCTTCTACTATAATAAATGAAAAAGAATATTCTTATTTACTTAATTCTTTTTTTAATAGAAAAGAGATTAGGGTTATGAATCCAGTGAATCAAAGTTATAAATTCATGCGTTCTAGCTTATTATTTAACATGATTGATTGTATCAAATACAATTATAATAATAACCGAATTGATTCTGATATAATCAAATTTTTTGAATTAGGGAAAGTATATTTTAAAATAAATAATGAATTTTTAGAAAAAACCTGTCTTGGAATAGTTATTTCACAAAAAGAAAAAACTGAATCTAAAAATTATCTTTTTTTTTATTTAAAAGGAATTATTGAACAAATTTTTCAAAAAAGTGGAATATATAATTATACTCAAATACTTTCCAAACATCCATTATTAGAAAATGGAATTTCTATGTTATACAATCATAAAAATTTAGTAGAAATTGGAAAATATAAAAATAATGTTTTAAAAAAAAATGAAATATTTTATGCAGAAATTGATTGGCAATATTTGATATCTCTTATTCAAGAAAAAAAAATAATTTATGTTCCGTTTTCCAAATATCCTATATCAAGAAGAGATTTATCTTTATTAGTCGATAAAACTTTTTCATTCGAAAAAATAAATCAACTAATTAAAAAAAAAGAAAATAATATAATAAAAAAAATTAAAATATATGATTTATATGAAGGTGTAAATTTTCCTATTTCAAAGAAATCTTATACTGTAAGTTTTTTTTTTGAAAGTCAAAAAAAAACATTGACTGATAAAATTATTAATAATTCAATGAAAAAAATTGAATTATTTTTGAAAAAAAAATTAAAAGCTGAAATAAGAGAAAAATAAAACTATATAAAATCAGATAAGTTTTTTAAAACTTTTTTTAATCCAGTTTCTTGTTCTATAATTTTTGATATTTCTTCTATGTGAATTCTTTTTTGCTCCATATTATCTCTATATCTTATGGTTACTGTATTTGTTTTTAGAGTATTATAATCTACAGTAAAACAAAATGGAGTTCCTATAGCATCTTGTCTTCGATATAATTTTCCAATGGATTCTTTTTCATCGTAAACTAATCTATGATGAACCCTTATGTCATTAAATATTTTTTTGGCAATTTCTGGTAATCCATCTTTTCTAACTAATGGAAATATGGCAGCTTTAATTGGGGATAAATAATAGGGGAGTTTTAATACTATACGTATTTTTCCATTTTTTAATCTTTCTTTTTTTAAGGAAGAAGAAAATATAGCTAAAAAAAGACGATCTAATCCTAAAGACGTTTCTATAACATAAGGAATATAATTCCTATCCAATTCAAAAATTCTTAATTTTTTTTTTGAAAAAAGTTCATGATTTCTTAAATCAAAATCTCTACGAGAATGAATTCCTTCTAATTCTTGAAATCCAAAAGGAAAGTGAAATTCTATATCTGATCCCGCACTCGAATAATGAGATAAATGATCATGATCACATAATTTATAATATTTTTTATCTTCTAAGTTTAATTCTAAATGCCATTTTAATCGGTTTTTTTTCCAATACTCATACCATTTAATTTCTTCTTCGGGAAGAATAAAAAATTGCATTTCCATTTGTTCAAATTCCCGCATCCTAAATATAAATTTTCTTGCAATAATTTCATTTCTAAATGATTTTCCTATTTGTGCAATTCCAAATGGAATTTTCATTCTATTAGATTTTATAATATTCTTAAAATTAGAAAATATACCTTGAGCTGTTTCGGGACGAAGATATAAATCTTTTTCATTTTCATTTTTAATTTTGAACATCATATTGAAATAACGAATTTTTGTCCAATTTTTTCTTTTAAAAACAGGATCAAAAATGCACAATTCATCAATTAAAATTTTTATATCTTCCAAATCTTTTTTTTTCAAAGATTGAGATAAACGAGATAATATTTTTTCTTTTTTTTTAGGATTATTTAGAAAATTTTTTTCTACATATTCTTGAATTAAAATTTCAGGACAATATCTCTTGTTAGAATCTTTATTCTCAATTAATAATTCATTAAATTTATCAACATGACCAGATGCATGCCAAATATTAGAATGCATAAGAATAGAAGAATCTACTCCTACTATATTTTCATGAAGTTGAGTCATTGACTTCCACCAAAATTCTTTTATATTATTTTTTAACTCCACTCCATGTGGACCATAATCATAAATCGCATTTAATCCTCCATAAATTTCGCTGGAAGGAAAAATGAAACCATAAATTTTTGCGTGAGAAATTAAAAAATCAAAAAAATGACTACATTTTTTCATGTTATTGATTCAAGATATAAAGATAAATACTTTTCTAAATCTAATGCGGCCATGCATCCAGTTCCAGCAGAAGTAATAGCTTGACGATAATCAGGATCTTGCACATCTCCTGCAGCAAATACTCCAGGTTTACTAGTTATAGTTTTTCCTTTTTGTACAACAATATATCCTTTTTCATCCAAATCTAATTCATTTTTAAAAATTTCTGTATTAGGAACATGACCTATCGCAATAAATAAGCCACTAATTAAAATATTTTTACTAGTTTCAGTTTTTTGGTTAAAAATTTTAATACCTTCTAAAAAATTATCTCCAATAATTTCTGTAACATTGGAACAAAAGAAAACTTTAATATTTTTTTTCCTTAAAATACGATATTGTAAAATTTTGGATGCTTTAAAATAATTTTTTCTAACTATTAAATATACTTTTTTACAAATTTTTGCTAAATAATTTGCTTCCTCCAAAGCTGTATCTCCACCTCCTACCACAGCTACATTTTTTTCTTTATGAAAAAAACCATCGCAAGTGGCACAAAAAGAAACTCCTAATCCTATAAATTTTTTTTCTTTATTGATTCCCACAAATTTCGGAGTAGAACCTGTAGCAACAATAACCCCTCTACTTTCTATACATTTTTTTCCATCTAAGAAAATACGATGCGTTCCTCCTTTTATATTGGATAAAACAACATGATTAACCGATTGATTAATTATTTTAGTATTAAAACGTTCTGCTTGTTTTTTACAATTATTCATGAGATCGTTCCCATTAACTCCTTCTGGAAACCCAAGATAATTATCAACATCAGTCGTCGTAGTCAATTGTCCTCCAGGTTGAACACCAGTAAAAAGAATAGGATTCATATTAGCTCTTGCCGCATATATAGCTGCAGAATAGCCAGCAGGCCCAGATCCTATAATGACACAATTTTGTGTTTCTTTTTTAAAGAACATAAAAATATTTATTTTTTTATTTTTTTATAAAAAATTATATTCTAAAATATTTTTTATTTTTATCATTTTATTAATCAATTATGCATTATTTAAATTTCTTTATAAAAAGACATTTACGTTTAAAAAAAATGAGAAATAGAACTTATATATTTTGCGTAATCAGAAATAAATTTTATTTCTTGACTCAAGAAGAGGTAATACGTCAATATATAATTTTTTTATTAAAGAAAATAAAAAATTATAAAAACTCCAATATATGGGTGGAATATCCTTTGAAAATAAATAAACTTAATAAACGACTAGATATTCTTGTTCAATTTAATAAAAAGCCACATATACTGATAGAATGTAAAATTCCAAAAATTTCTATTACACAAAAAACTTTTGATCAAATTTCTATATATAATCAAACCATAAAAGCTCCATTTTTAATGGTCAGTAATGGAATAAAAAATTTTATTTTTCAAGTTGATAAATACAAAAAAAAATTTTCATTTTTAAAACATATTCCATAACTAATATAAAAAAATTATAATGACAAAGAATGCATGTAATCAAGAAGATCTAATAATTTATTAGAATAACCAACTTCATTATCGTACCAAGAAACAATTTTCAAAAAATTGGGACTTAACATAATACTAGAATTAGCATCAAAAATAGAAATTCTTTTATCTCCTATAAAATCGGATGAAACAACAGCATCTTCTGTATATCCTAGTATCCCTTTTAATGTAGTTTTGGAAGCATGTTTCATGCATAATTTAATTTTATCAAAACTAGTGCTTTTTTTTAGATTAACCGTAAAATCTAAAACGGAAACATCTGCCACAGGAACTCTAAAAGCCATCCCTGTTAATTTTCCATTCAAACTTGGAATAATTTTTCCCACTGCATTAGCTGCGCCTGTTGATGCCGGTATTATATTAATCAATGAAGATCTTCCTCCTCTCCAATCCCTATCGGAAACAGAGTCAACAACTTTTTGAGTAGCAGTAGAGGCATGTATAGTTGTCATTAATCCCTCAGATATTCCAAAATTATCATTTAAAACTTTAACAATCGGAGATAAACAATTTGTAGTGCAGGAAGCATTAGATACAATATTTTGATCTGTTCTCATATTTTCATGATTTACCCCCATAACAAACATAGGAATATCCTCTTTAGGAGGAGCTGATAAAATCACTTTTTTAGCCCCTGATTTTAAATGAGCATTCGCTAAATCTTTTGTTAAAAAAAGACCGGTAGATTCAACAACATATTCTATATTCAAATTTCCCCAATTTAGTTTTTCCGGATTTTTTTCATTGGTAACCTTGATTCGTTTTTCATTCAATATTAAATAATTATTATTTTCAATACGAATATTTCCTTTAAAACAACCATGAATGGAATCATATTTTAACATATAAGCTAAATATTCTATAGATACTAAATCGTTTATAGATACTACTTGTACATTATTTCTATTTAAAGCAGCTAATAAAACTAGCTTTCCTATTCTTCCAATTCCATTAATTCCTATTTTAATAGACATATTTCAATAATTTTTTTTTTGTTATAAAATTAATTTTTCACTTTTAAAAAAGTCATAAAAGTAGATGATGGAATTTCTACTTTCCCTATTTGACGCATTTTTTTCTTTCCTTTTTTTTGTTTTTCCAAAAGTTTTCTTTTTCTAGAAATATCTCCTCCATAACATTTATCCGTAACATTTTTTCTTAAAGCTTTAATAGTTTCTCTTGCTATAATTTTTCCAGATACAGAAACTTGAATAGGAATACTGAATTGATGTTTTGGAATTAATATAGATAATTCTTGACATATTTTTCTTGCCAAAAAGAAAGCTTTTGTTTTGTGAACTAAAAGAGATAAAGGTTCTACTCTTTCATGATTAATCAATACAGTAATTTTTTTTAAATCCGAATTTCTATAACCAATAAAATTATAATCAAAAGAAGCGTATCCATTAGAAATGGTTTTTAATTTATCATAAAAATCAAATATAATTTCGGATAAAGGCATTTCAAACATAATTTTCACTCTTTTTGAAGTTAAATAATTATGATGACCAATCATAGTCCCTCGTTTTTCAATACATAATGACATTACATTTCCTATGTAAATCTCTTTTGTGAGAATAGTAACTAAAACATATGGTTCTTCTACTTTTTTTAATTTTTCGATTTCTGGAAAATCTGAAGGACTATTAATTAAAACCTTTCGATTATTTTTCATATCTACTCTGTAAGAAACATTAGGAATAGTAAGTATTACTGAAATATCATATTCACGTTCTAAACGATCTTTCACTATTTCCATATGAAGAAAACCTAAAAATCCACAATGAAAACCAAATCCTAATGCTGGAGAAGACTCAGGAGTAAAAGAAAGTGCCGCATCATTTAATTGCAATTTTTCTATAGAAGAACGTAATTCTTCATATTGATTAGAATTAGATGGATAAATACTAGCAAAAACCATAGGTTTAAATTCTTCAAATTTTTGTATTGCTTTTATAGCTGGTTTATCAGCATCTGTTATGGTATCCCCTACTTTTACTTCACTTGTATTCTTTATACCAGAGACAATATATCCGACATCTCCTGTATTGATTTGATTCTTTGAAATACGTTTTAACTTCAAAGTCCCCACTTCATAAGCAGAATAAACTTTTCCTGTGGACATAAATCGTAATTTTTGTCCTTTTCGTATACACCCGTTTTTTATCCTAAATAAAGCTTCAATTCCTCGAAATGGATTGTATAAAGAATCAAAAATAATAGCTTGCAAAGGTGCATTAGGGTCACCTTTGGGAGAAGGAATACGTGTTACTATTTGATTTAAAATATTATCAATTCCTAGTCCATTTTTTGCACTAACAGGAATAATATCTTCTATTTTACATCCTACCAATTCCATGATCTCTTTCATTACGTCTTCTGGAATGGTATCAAACAAATCAATTTTATTTAAAACTGGTATAATGAATAGATTGTTTTTTAATGCTAAAGAAAGATTAGATATTGTTTGTGCTTGTACACTTTTTGTACAATCAACAACGAGTAAAGCTCCTTCGCAAGCGGCAATAGAACGCGATACTTCATATGAAAAATCAACATGACCAGGTGTGTCTATTAGATTAAGAATATATGTTTTATTCTTATATTTATATTCCATTTGAACAGCGTGACTTTTAATAGTAATTCCACGTTCTCTTTCTAAGTCCATATCATCCAATAGCTGATTTCGTTTTTTCTCTGAAACTGTTTTTGTAAATTCTAATAAACGATCAGCTAACGTACTTTTTCCGTGATCTATATGTGCGATAATACAAAAATTACGAATATAATGAATCATAATTGATTGATTAAGTTTAAAATAATAAAATAACCTTGAAGGGGATCGAACCCATACCATAGGAATCGGAATCCTATATTCTGTCCTATTAAACTACAAGGTTATTAAGTTATAAAATAATTAAAAAATTATTAAGTATTATGACGATTGAATCTATTCATTGTTTTATGCAGACCATTTTTTACAAATGAAAATATTATTTTTATCCCTATATCTAATTTTGGAAATAAATACTCTATTTCTTCATTTTTCCAGTTTTCTAATACATAAGAATCTATTTTTTTAGATAAAAAATTTTTATTAATTCCGAAACGAAGACGTGCATAATGAGATGTTCCTATTTCTTTTTCTATATTTTTTAATCCATTATGCCCTCCACTTCCTCCTTTTCCTTTTAGACGAAAATTTCCAAAATTCAAATAAATATCATCAGATATTACAAGAATATTTTTTTTTATAATTTTTTCTTTTATTATCCAATGTTTCACGGCTATACCACTACGATTCATATAAGTAGAAGGTTTTAAAAAAAAAAAGTAATTTATCATCATAACTAAATGATGAGATAAAACCTAGTTTTCTTTTTGAAAAAGAAAAAAAATATTTTTTCGATAGTTGATCTAAAATCATAAATCCTAAATTATGTCTAGTTTTTTTGTATAAATCCCCTGGATTTCCTAATCCAACTATCAAAAATTTTTCTATACTGTTACTCATATGAATTTGATCTTGATCAATGAAGAACTTCATATACGGTTTTTCCTATATTAGCTGGAGATTTAACGATATGTATTCCATTTTTTTCCATTATTTTCATTTTTTCTTGTGCTGTTTCTATTTTCTTTTCAATAATAGCTCCAGCATGTCCCATTGTTCTGCCTTTTGGAGCAGTTTGACCAGCTATAAAACCTATTATCGGTTTTTTATTTTCCAATTTTTTTATCCATTCAGCCGCTTCAATTTCTAATTGGCCTCCTATCTCTCCAATCATAACAATACATTCTGTTTCCGAATCATGTAAAAATAATTTCATGATTTCTTTTACGTTCATTCCGATTATAGAATCTCCACCTATACCAATAGCAGTGGAAATTCCATAACCAAATTTTACTATTTGGTCTGCTGCTTCATAAGTTAGAGTTCCTGATCTAGAAATTATTCCTACGTTTCCTTTTTTTTTAAAGACTGAATTTGGCATTATTCCTACTTTAGATTCTTCTGGAGAAATGATTCCAGGGCAATTTGGTCCTATTAAACGAGATTTTTTTTTTTTCAAAAAATGTTTTACTCGAATCATATCTGAAACAGGAATCCCTTCTGTTATGCATACAATAATTTGTATATTCATATAAACAGATTCTAAAATAGCATCAGAAGCAAAAGCAGAAGGAACAAAAATTACGCTTACATTTCCTCCTGTATTATTGACCGCTTCTTCAATCGTGTTAAAAATAGGAACCCCTAAATATCTTTTTCCCCCTTTACCTGGAGTCACTCCTCCCACTATAGAAGTTCCATAATTTATCATTTGTTCAGTATGAAATAAACCTTCTCGACCAGTTAATCCTTGTACAAGGACTTTAATGTTTTTATCTATCAAAATACTCATAATTTTTAATAAATTTTATGTAAAATAATTTGAATTTTGTTTTTTTACTCTTTCCATATAAGATTTATTTTCTGTATTTATTTTAACAAAATCTCCTGTATCGATAAAAGATGGAACTAATAATTTAGTTCCTGTTTCTAAAACAACTATTTTATTGGTGTTATTAATAGTATCCCCTTTTTTGACATATCCTGTTTGTTCCACTTTTAAAATAATTGTAGAAGGGATTTTTAAAAATAAAAAAATTTTTTCTTTTTCACTTTTTACATGAAAAAAAATAGGTATTTTTATCCCTTCTTTTAAAAATTCTATATTTATGTTTTTGATTGATTTTTTTTCGATTTGTATTTGATCATAAGTCTTATCATTCATAAAATAAAAAATATTTCTTTCTTTATACAAATACCTATATGAATGAGATTCTATTTTTACCTTTTTCAATTTATATTTTGCTGAAAAATTATTTTCTAAAACATAACCTGTTACTAAATTTTTCAATTTAGTTCTGACAAAAGCATATCCTTTCCCTGGTTTTACATGAAGGAAATCAATAATTTTGAATATTTCCTTATTCCATTGTATATATAAACCTTTTCTGATATTCATTTTTTTTTAAAAATTAAAATTTTCAGAATGTTTCATAATTCTTAACTATTTTGGCAACAACTTCTGCTTCTACTACAAGTTTATTATTAACATAACCTTTACCTTGCATATGAACAATTCCTCTTTTCATAGATTCTAACAGATAAACTTGAATAATAATTATATCTCCAGGAACTATTTTGTGTTTAAATTTTACTTTATCTATTTTTAAAAAATAGGTAGAATATAATTCAGGTTGACTTAATTTATTTAACACAAGGATTCCTCCAACTTGCGCTATAGTTTCTATTTGTAAGACTCCGGGCATAATTGGTTCTTTAGGAAAATGTCCTGTGAAAAAAGATTCATTCATTGTTACATTCTTAACCCCTACAATACTATCTTCTGTTAAATCTATAATTTTATCCACTAAGAGAAATGGAGGTTTATGAGGTAAAATTCTCATAATACTTTTTATATCCAAAATAGGTTTCTTTTTTAAATCAAATTCAGGAATCTCATTTTTTTTTAATGTTTGAATTTTATTCATTAACTCCTTTAAAAATTGCATAATAATATAATTATCTGGATTATAAAAAATGAATTTACCTTTTAATTTAGTTTCCATTAAAGTTAGAAAGCCTATAATATCTAAAAGAATATGTTTAGCAATTTCATTAAATTGATCTTGATAAAAAAACGTTTTTTCAAAAAAAGAACACATGGAATTGGAATCCACTTTACCTTTTTTAATTTTTTTTTGAAAAAAAGGATCAATTATTTTATTTTTTTCGCGAAGAACACAAAAAACTTTTGAATTAGCAATTTTTCTAAATTGATACAAATGTTTAAAAATAGCATTTTGCGTATAACCTTTGGAAGAATTAAAATCTATAAAGGTCATGATTTCAAACTTTTTAGCAGGTAAAGCTAAAATTTCTCCCCCTGTTTTGACATTTTCATAAGAAATAATTTTTGTTATTGAATAATATTTTCTTTTTTCGCTCTGTTCTATAATCCCTACTTTTTGAATTGCTTCTACAAAAAATTTAGAAGAACCATCCATAATAGGAATTTCAATATTATCTAATTCTATAATCACATTATCTAAATCCATACCTGTTAGAGCAGCTAAAACATGTTCAATAGTATAAATTTTGAATCCATTTTTTTCCAAAAAAATACCTTTATCTATGTTTTCCTTTATAAAAAAAGAATAATGAGCTTTGATACAAGGTTTTTCTTTTATATCTGTCCTAATAAAAATAAATCCTGTATGAATTGGAGCTGGTTTAAAAGTAACAGTTACTCTTTTTTTAGTATATAAACCAAATCCTTGTAAAGAAATTTTTTCTGCAATAGTTTTTTGCTTCTCAAGCATATAATAAATATATATTAGAACTTAATCCCTGATCTATAAAAACCATATTGAATATAAATTTTACAAAAAAAAACACCATAAAAATAAAAACTTTATGTAATTTAATCCGAATGTATGATTTTTATTATATCATGAGTTTTTCAAAACGTATATTTTTATTTTTTACAGGTTTTATTATTGGTATTTTTATATTATTTTTTTTTTCCTATCAAAAAAGATTACTGAATATAAAAAAGAAAAAAATATCAGAAAAGAAAGACGTAAAATATTTTTATAAAAAAATAAACAAAATAATATGAAAAGAACTTACCAACCTTCAAATAGAAGAAAAGTTAATGTTCACGGATTTATGAAACGAATGAACACAAAAACAGGTCGTATGATTATATCTAGAAGGAGAAAAAAGGGAAGAAAAAAACTATCAGTTTCTAATTTTAGAAAATAATTAAAAAATTTTAAAATTTTCTAAATCCCCAATTTCAGGAAAATTTTTTCCTTTTTCTCCATAAAATTTGTTACCTGTAACGATAAATTCTTCATAGGTAAAAAAATTGGATAAATCTCCTATATCTACTATTTTTGTAAAAATAGTAATATTTCTTTTCATTAAATCGAATTTTTCAAAATTCATAAGCCCTATATCTACTAAAAATTTATTTTTATTTTTATGTATTTGTATTTTTCTATATATTTTATCTAATAAAATATTTTTATTTTCTGGAATGGAAAAATAGGATTTATAATTTTTTTCAAGATATTCTCCTTTATAACCTTTGTAAGAAATAAAATAAATCCCTGCAAGAATAGATAATGCAGTATATTTTCTAATAATTTTTTTTTGAAAATCTTTGGGATAATTTCCAGATTCAATCAATACACAAGGATAACCTAATTTTTGTAACCGATCTCCAGTTGCTGTAGGATACAATTCATCAGAAAATCTTCCTATTGATCCGATATCAGGTAAAATTTTATGGAGTTCTTTTACCATAAAATTTATAATCCCCATAGATTTTTTTCTACTTATAGAATAGATATCTTTTTCCATAGATACAGAAGGAGATAAAAAAGATAAAATAGCGGGATTAAAACTCTTATATCCAACATTATAAATACTTCTCTGATCATGTAAATTAAATAAAATATTAGGTTTATTTTCTTTTATTTCTTGAAATAAAATTTGTATCTCTGGAGACTGTAAACAAATAGCATCTCTATTTAAATCTATATTCACAGCATTTCTTCTCTGAAATATTTCAGATCCATCAGGATTTAACATCGGAATAAATAAAATAGTTAAATTTTTTTTGAAAAATTTAACTAAATCACAATTTTTTTTTCTTAAAAAAAAATAAAAAATGTCAAACATAGACTTTGTTCCAGTTGTTTCATTTCCATGCATTTGAGACCAAATTAATATTTTTATTTTTCCTATTCCCCATTTTATTTTGAAAATTTTTCTTTTTTCTATAGATAATCCTATAGGAACAATAGTACATATGTCTTTATACTTATTCATAACTTTCAATAAGTCAGAATATCTGAAAATTTTTGTACTACCAACACTACTATCTTTAAAAGATTCATAATTTTGAAATAGAGATATAATATCGAAAAACAACATAATGATTTTAATTTTTTTAAAAAAAATTCTGCTATTTATGATTATGATTAATAACAAAATTGTTGTTATCTTTCAAAAAGATAAAAATAAACTTTTACTAAATTATAAAGATTTTCATAATGTGAAATGAAGAATGCTGTATAAGTATAAGCAATAACAAAATAAAATACGAATTTTTAACATTTATTATGAGGAATTATTTTAAAATAAATTATATCGAATCGATTTTATTAATAGTAGGATTTACTGCTTTAAATTTTTTCAATGTAATTCTTAGAAAATTATTGATTTCTATTAATTTACCTGAAAGCATGATATTTTCAATATCATATACACTTCCTTTCATTTTTTTATTTATTTTCATATCTCATCAAGCTCAAAAAAAAAATCTTATTATCGATTTATCCATGAAGTTATCTCCATGGTATATTTATTTTATTATTTTTTGTATGATGTTTTCTATGATCATTATTAATGAATATATTTCTTCTCTAGTTCCAAGAGAAGGACCAATATTAGGAAACATGTATAAAGAAATTGAAGAATTTCTAAAGGAAGAAATTAAAAATCCAATTCCTTTTTTTTCCACGACAGTATTACTCGCTCCTATATGTGAAGAAGTTCTTTTTAGAGGGATTATTTTAAATGGAATGTTAAAAAATAAGACCCATCCTATTAAAGCTATTTTATTTTCTTCTTTTTTATTTGGATTAACTCATATGAATCCATGGCAATTTGTAGGAGGAATCATCATTGGAAGTTTTATAGGTTTCATTTATTTCATAACTTCTTCTATTATAGACTGTATATTATTACATATTTTTAATAATGCTTTCGCTATATTCACTATGTTTTTTTTTATGAGAAATGAAAATCCTTTTTTCTCAAAAGAGGTAAATATGAATGTTGGATTAATCTTAATAATAGCTTTCATGATAACAATTATTGGTAGTATTTTTCTTTTAAAAAGAAGAAAAAAAGTATAAAATTTTCTTTATTTTATAAATAAATACTGACTATACTCTATATTATACAACTATACACATGAATTAGAAAATATATTAAAAAAACTTTTCATGATGAAAAAGTCTTCGTTAACTATTTTGGGATGTCATTCTTCCATCCCTACAAAACAGTTTCATCCCACTGCTCAAATATTGGAAATGAAAGGGTTTTCCTTTCTTATTGATTGTGGAGAGGGAACACAAGTTCAATTAAGAAAGGCAAAAATAAAATTGAATAGAATAATACACATATTCATATCTCATTTACATGGAGACCATTTTTTCGGATTGATTGGATTGTTATCTACTTTTCATTTATTAGGTCGAGAAAAATCAGTAAGTATTTATGCTCCAAAAGGATTAAAAGAGATCATAGATGTTCATTTTAAATGGTCTTATACCAGACTTAAGTATCCTATAGATCATATAGAATTATCATCCCAAAAATTGGAAAAAATCATGGAAAATGAAAAAATAGAAATTTTTTCTATACCATTAAAACATAGAATTTATGCAAACGGATTTCTTTTTAGAGAAAAACCTAGTAGTAGAAAATTAAATATAGAAGAAATTAAAAAAATACCCGATATTAAAATAGTAGACTACAAAAATTTAAAATTAGGAAAAGATTTTAAAACAAGTGATGGAAGAATTATTTCTAACAATAAATTAACATTTGATCCTCCCAAAATATTATCTTACGCTTTTTGTTCAGATACTTCCTTTTACGTGCCTGTAATTGAACATATTAAAAATGTAGATTTATTATATCATGAATCTACATTTTTAAAAATAGAAGAAAAAAGAGCGATAAATACAGGACATTCTACAGCAAATCAGGCGGCATATATAGCTAAAAAAGCTAAAGTTAAAAAACTATTGTTGGGACACTATTCAAATAGATTCCCTAATATTAAAGAATTTGAAAAAGAAGCAAAAGAAATATTTTTTAATGTAGAAGCATCTGAAGCTCTAAAAACATATTATTTATAATTGTAAATTATGTGATTAATTCTTCTTAAAGAATAAAAAGATATAATTGATCCTATTATTAAAATAATACATACAACTATAGAAGAATCTTCTATTGTAATTTTAACAGGAAAAGGGATTCTTTTTGAGATTTTAAATATTTTATATTTTTCTTGTATTAATGAAATAATATAAGATAAAAATACCCCACTTAAACAACCAAAAATAGTGATCATAAATCCTACATAGAAAAATATCATCTTAATTTTATACAAAGAAAATCCCATACTCCATAATGTAAAAAGCTCTTTCAACTTATCTAATTGTAAAATTACAATAGCACTAAATAAATTAAATCCAGTGATTAGTGTCATTAATATGAACAAAAAATAAATAAATATTTTTTCTGTATTCAAAACTTTATAAAAAATTTTTTCTCTTTCTGCACGTGTTATTACATTAAATTTTGGTCCCAATTTTTTTATTAAAATGTTTTTCATATTATTGACGTTGGCTTTATCATGAATCTTTATTTCTAATGCATGAAAAAATTTTTTGTTCGTTATATGTTGAAGTTCAGATAAATCACAAAAAAAATATTTTTTATCCATTTTAGGGATAAAATGAAAAATTCCTTTTATAGAAATTTTTTTTTTCAAAAAAAATGAATCTAAAGGATTTTTTTTGTAATCCAAAATAAATATTTGGAAAGGCAGATTTATTACATGATATAGTATTGGAAAGTATGAAACCATGGAAGACCATCCTACATATATATTCAAATGATCAAATCTATTATTTTTCAAATTTATCCTTTTAAATTTTTTCATTACTTTTTCATATTCCGTATCTACCCCTTTTAAAAGAATAAAATATTCATGATGATTATAATAAAAAAAAACTTTTTTTTCCATAGTCTTAGAAAGAGTTATAATTCCTTGTATAGATTTTATTTTTTTTATTACATTATCATCAAGAAAAAAATCTTCTTCATTTGAATGTAAAACAGTAATATCAGGATAATAAGTTTGATAAAATTTTTTATTTAAATTTTCTAATCCAGAAAAAACAAATAAAATTGTAGATAAAGAAAATGTAGATACACTAATAGATAAAATTGATAAAAAAACAATAATATTAACAAGATTCGTTTTTTTTTTATAAAAAAAATAACGTATAGATATATAAAAAGAAGTACTCAAAAACTATTGAATTTTATACAAATGCACAAAAATCCAATTTTGGAATTTTTTTAACACGATATCTTAATCTTTTAGAAAGTAATTTTCTATAAAATCTAGATTTAGAACGAATCAATTTCAATATATTTTTATCCAAAAAAGGATAAATGCTAATATATACTTTTATTAAGTTCATATCATGAGTCATACATATTTTAATCAAAGTCACTAAAAATTTATTTTTACTTCGATTATAATAGATTTCTTCATTAATAATTTCTGCTATTTCTATAAAAAATATTGAAGATAATTTCTCATTTCTAATCAAGTTCATTTCTTTCATAATTTCGTCTTAATAAATAAAAAATAAAAGCATAAAAATTTACAAAAAATTTGTAATAGGAAAAATAATATTGTAAACTTGTATAAATTCAGTTTTTTATTTAGGTCCCATAGCTCAGTTGGTTAGAGCACCTGACTCATAATCAGGAAGTCGCTGGTTCAAGTCCAGCTGGGACCATATAATTACTTAATAACTGGGGAGGGATTCGAACCCACAACTTACAGTTTAGGAAACTGTTGTTCTATCCGATTTGAACTACCCAGTCTTAGTTTCTATAATAGAAACAGTCGATTTATTTTTTCTTCCTTTTTTAAAGGAAACATAACCATTTTTGATAGCGTATAAAGTATGATCTTTTCCCATTCCTACATTTTTTCCAGGATGATGTTTTGTTCCTCGCTGACGAACTATAATATTACCAGAATTTACGTATTGATTTCCATAGATTTTAATACCCAATCTTCTTCCTATTGAATCTCTTCCATTTCTAGAGCTTCCAGAACCTTTTTTATGAGCCATATTATTTTTTTATTTTTCTAAAAAAGAAATTATTTTTATTTTTGAGAATAAAGGTCTAAATCCATTTTTTACTTTATATCCTTTTCTTCTTTTTTTCTTAAAAACAAAAATTTTTTTCCCTTTTATATGTTGCATAATTTCTATTATAATGTTTATTTTTTCTAAAAAAGGATCCCCTAAAAAGAGTTTTCCTTCTTTATAAAACAAAAAAACTTGATTTAATAATATTTCTTCTCCCACCTTTTCAGAAATATGAGGGACATAAATATACTGATTTTCAACAATTTTAAATTGTTTATCTTTTATATTAACAATAGCATATATCATAAATTCTATTTTACTTTAGTAATATTTTTTTTGCTTTTAAAAGACTTTCCAATAAATAATCTATTTCTTCACAAGTATTATACACAGAAAAACTAACTCGAATCATTCCCGTAACTCTAAAAAAATTCATAAGAGGTTGTGCACATAAATGCCCTGTTCTAACCGCAATTCCTAAACGATCTAAAAGACTACCTACATCAAAACAATGTAAATTATCTATATTAAAGGAAATAATCCCAGATTTATCAGAAACATCCTTAGAAACTCCATATAATTGAATTCCATCTATTGAACTTAAACATTTTATAGCATACATTAAAAGTTTTTTTTTGTAAGATTGAATATTTGATATCCCTATTTCTTTTACAAAATCTATAGCAAATCCCCAGACAACAATTCCTTCTATATTTGGGGTCCCTGCTTCAAATTTAAACGGTAAATCTGAATAAGTTGTACCATCAAAACTTACATTTTTAATCATTTCCCCTCCGAATTGATAAGGATATAATTTTTCTAATATTTTCTTTTTTCCATATAATATACCAATTCCAGTAGGTCCATACATTTTATGAGCAGAAAAAACATAAAAATCAACATTTAAATCTTGTACATTTAAATCTAAATTAGATGGGACTTGAGCTCCATCAATTAAAACTAAAGCTCCATATTCATGTGCTTTTTCAATAATATCTTTAACTGGATTAATAATTCCTAAAACATTTGATATATGACTAATAGATACTATTTTTGTTTTTTCTGAAATTAAAAATTCAAAATCTGTTAATTTTAAAAATCCACTATCATGAATAGATATTATTTTTAAAATAGCATTTTTCTTTTTACAAAGAATTTGCCATGGAACAAAATTGGAATGATGTTCAAGACAAGAAATAATAATTTCATCTCCTTCTTTTATAAAATTTTCCATACTAGAAGCGACCAAATTAATAGATTCTGTAGTTCCTTTTGTAAATATAATTTCTGAAGAATGTCTTGCATGAATAAATTTTTTAATTTTTTTTCTAACATTCTCCACATATAGAGTTGCTTTATGACTAAGATAATGCAATCCTCTATGAACATTAGAATTCATAGTAGAATAATAGCTTTGGGAAGCTTGAATTACTTTTAAGGGCTTCTGAGTTGTTGCTGCATTATCCATATAAATTAAAGGATTAGAATATATTTTCTCTTTTAAAATAGGAAATTGATTTCTTATTTTTTGTATTTCTTTATCTGAAAACATATATTTTATAAATTTTTATCTAATTTTTCCTTAATTTTTCTATTGATTAATTTTTTCAATTCAAAAATATGAATAGGAATCAACACTTCCCCTAAAAAAGATAATAACAATAACATTTTAGCTTTTTTTTCAGGAATTCCTCTGGATTGAAGATAAAATAATTCAGACTCTTGTATACTACCTATAGTACAACCATGTGAACACTTCACATATTCAGAATAAATTTCTAATTGAGGTTTAGCATATATACTTGCCTCATTAGAAAGAATAATATTATGATTTTTTTGGAATGCATTTATTTCTTTAATAAGTTTATTAACAATTATTTTTCCATTAAAAATACCTTTAGATTTTTCACTTAAAATATTTTTATATAATTGGAAACTATAAGCATCTGAACATAAATGATCGATCAAAGTATGATGATCTACAAATTGTTTTCCTGATAAAAGAGAAATACCATATAAATAAGAATAAGTTTTTTTTCCTATAGAATAAAACTTTAAATTATTTCTTATAAAATTTCCTTGAAAAGAAAAAGTATAAACAGTGCATTTACTATTCTCATTTTGTTTTAAATATGTGTTATCTATTATAGAAGTTTCTACTAAATCATTTTGTACTTTATAATAGTCAATTATACTGTGATTCATAGCATAAATTTCGCTAACAGAATTTATAAAAGGGGAATGTTTTTTTAAACATTTGGAATGTTCTATAATTTTAACATGAGAATGTTCTCCTACTACAATTAAATTTCTGTTATTCAACATAATTTTAGATTCAATCCCTGTAGAAATATGCAATATTTCTATGGGATTTTCTAAAATAACATGATTAGGAATGTAAATATATGCTCCATCTATTGATAATAGTGTGTTTAAAGTATAAAATGCATCATACTGGTATGATAGTCTTCCATAATAATCTTTAATTTCACTTTCTTTTATAGATATTATATTTGATAAAATAATATTTTCTGCATAAGTGTATGAAAAATAAGGGTTATATTTTCCATCTACAAAAACCAAAATAAAAGATCTTTCTTTTTTAAGAAAAGTTAAGTCTTTTATTTTTTTAGGTTCTATATTTTTTATTTTTTCATTTTCAGAAATAATATTATAATCTTGGTTAATAATTGAGTTAATATCTGTATTTTTCCATTCTTCATTTCTATAAGAAGGAAATCCTTTTTTTTGGAAAAAATCAGAATGTTTTCGTTTCAAAAAAGACATATAAGAGTCTTTTTTTCTTGCAGAAGCAAATTTATTAATTAATAAAGTTACTTTTTCTCTTAACTGCATTTAATTATAAAGTTAAACAATTCTTTTATACTTGATTTTTAGCTATCCAATCATATCCTTCTTTTTCTAATTTTTCAGCTAATTTTTGATTTCCTGACTGAATAATTTTTCCATTATATAGAATATGTATGATATAGTCTGAAAAAATGTAATCTAATAATCTTTTGTAATGAGTAATAATTAAAACAGAATTTTTATCATTTCTAAAAGCGTTAATACCTTGAGCAACTATACGTAAAGCATCTATATCTAAACCTGAGTCTACTTCATCTAAAATAGATAATAAAGGATCTAACATCATCATTTGAAATATCTCATTACGTTTTTTTTCTCCACCTGAAAAACCTTCATTTAAAGAACGATAAAAAAAATTCTTATCAATGTTTAATAAAGAAGACTTTTCTTTTATTTTCAATAGAATATCTTTAGAAGACATTTTTTTTATATTTCTTGCTTCACAAATAGAATTAACCGCTGTTTTAACAAAATTAATAATGGATACTCCTGGTATTTCCACTGGGTGTTGAAAAGAAAGAAAAATTCCTAAATGTGCCCGTTCTTCTGGTGAAAAATTTAATAAATTTTTGTTAAAAAAATAAATATTACCTTCAGTTATTTTATACTCTTTTTTACCTGCTATTATAGCAGCAAGAGTACTTTTACCAGAACCATTAGGCCCCATAATAACATGATTCTCCCCTCTATTAATTTTTAAATTAATTCCTCTAAGTACCTTATTTTTATCTATATAAGCATGTAAATTTTCTATGTTTAACATAATAATTTTTATTATTATCCGACAGATCCTTCCAAAGAAATTTCCAAAAGTTTTTGAGCTTCTACTGCAAATTCCATAGGAAGTTTTTTTAAAACTTCATTACTAAAACCATGAACAATTAAAGAAATTGCTTTTTCTATATTTATTCCTCTTTGATTACAATAAAAAATTTGATCTTCTCCAATTTTTGAAGTTGTTGCTTCATGTTCTACTTTGGAAGTAGAATTATATACATGAATATATGGAAAAGTGTGAGCGCCACATTGATTTCCAATTAATAAAGAATCACATTGAGAAAAATTACGAGAATGAATTGCTTGAGAAGCAATTTTCACCAATCCTCTATAATTATTTTGAGCTTTTCCAGCGGATATTCCTTTTGATATAATAACACTTTTAGTATGTTTTCCTATGTGTATCATTTTAGTTCCCGTATCTGCTTGTTGAAAATCTTTAGTTAAAGCTAAAGAATAAAATTCTCCTATTGAAAAATCACCTTTCAGAATACAAGATGGATATTTCCAAGTGATTGAAGAACCAGTTTCGACTTGTATCCAAGATATTTTTGCTCCTTTTTCACACAAACCACGTTTTGTGACAAAATTAAAAACACCTCCTTCTCCCTTTTTATTTCCAGGAAACCAATTTTGAACGGTAGAATACTTAATTTCAGCATTTTCCAATGCTATAATTTCAACTACAGCTGCATGTAATTGATTCTCTTTTCTTTCCGGAGCAGTGCATCCTTCTAAATAACTAACATAGGAATCTTTATCTGCGATAATTAAAGTCCTTTCAAATTGGCCCGTTTTATTTTCATTAATACGAAAATATGTGGATAATTCCATAGGACAATGAACTCCTTTTGGGATATAACAAAAAGAACCATCTGAAAATACAGCTGAATTTAGAGCTGCGTAAAAATTATCTTTTTTTGAAATAACTGAACCTAAATATTTTTTTACAAGATTTGGATATTTTTTTAAAGCATCATTGATAGAACAAAATATAATGCCTTGATCTTTTAATTTATTCTGAAATGTAGTAGCTAAAGAAACGGAATCTAATACTATATCTGTTGCAACACCTGAAAGTATTTTTTGTTCTTCTATAGGGACTCCTAATTTATTGAATGTATCTATTAACTCTGGATCTACTTTTTCCAAATTATTTAGATCTATTTTTTTTTTGGGAGCAGAATAATAACTTATTTTTTGAAAATCTGGAACTTGGTATTTTATATTTGCCCATTTTGGAGAATTCATTTTTTTCCATATTTGATAAGATTCTAATCTCCAATCTAACATCCATGCAGGTTCCTTTTTTTTTTCTGTTATTTTACGAATAACGTCCTCATTTAATCCCACTGGGATTTTATCTGATTCTATTGGAGTATAAAATCCATATTTGTATTCAGATTGAGTAAAATTTTCCAGTATCTTATCATTTTTTTTCATTATGATGAAAAACTTTTTCCGCATCCACAAGTATGTTTTGCTTTAGGATTATTGAAATAAAAACCTTTTCCATCTAGTCCGTCTGAATATTCTAATGTTGTTCCTTCTAAATAAGGAATGCTATTTTGATCTACCAATATTTTCATTTCTTTGTGTTGAAAAACTCTATCGTATTCTTGTTTATTTTTATCAAAAGTAAGTTCATAAGACATACCTGAACAACCTCCACTTTTCACTCCAAATCTAACAAAAGAAACATCATGAGAAAGTCCTTCTCTTTTCATAAGAGAAATTAATTTATTTTTAGCTTTTTCAGATATAAAAACCATAATTATTTACAATTTTTGTGATTACATGAGATAAAGATAATTCTTTTGCATGATTAATCATTTAATAAGATAAGTAATTTTTGTTACTCCTTCTTTTATTCCCCATTTATCAGACATACCAGCATTAATTTCTAAAATATATTTTATGTTTATGTATGAAGGAAAATTGATGATTTCTATATTTTCTTTCATAGGAGTTATGTATTTATTCAAAAAAACAACAGTATCAAATTGATTGATATATATAATATCTAAAGGAATTCGCACATCTTTCATGTTTATCTGTTTATATTCTTCTTGATTTTTTAATAAAAACAACATTCCTCTATTTTCTTTTAGAAAAGATCTATATTTTAATCCATTACTTTTTTCTATATCTTTGTCTGCTAATTCTATGTCTATTTTTTTAATAATAGAATTATTATTTTTTAAATATATTTCTCCGTTTTTAATAAATTCTATTTCTAGTAGATTTCCAACATCTAAAAACATATCAGAATCGTAATGAATTCTTTCAGATGAATTTATAAAAAAACACAGAATTATTATTATGATAAAAGAACAAAAAATATTAATTTTTTTCATAATGAAAAAAAATACTTTTTAATTCTTGATAAGTTTAAAAGCAAAAATCCAAAAATAATAAAAGGAATACTCAGCCACTGTCCTGTATTTATAGATAAAAAATTAATAAATTCTTCTCCTTGTGGTTCTTTCATAAATTCTAATAAAAAACGTATAGACCAAAGAAAAATAAAAAAAATTCCAGATAAAAAACCATTATCATTTTTTTTTCCTATTCGATATAAATACCAAAGTAGTAAAAAAATTATTAGATAACCAATAGACTCATATATTTGTGCAGGATGTCTAGGGACTATTTCTCCATATTCTGTATCCATCTGTACAAATTTTACTGCCCAAGGCAATTTTTCATTACATGGTTTTCCCACGATTTCAGAATTAAAAAAATTTCCTATTCTAATGAAAACAGCAGATATTGATACAGGAAGAGATAATCTATCGCATAACCAAATAAAAGATTTTTTCTTTAGAATCGTTTTACTATAAAATAAACTAGATAAGATAATACCTATGGTCGCGCCATGACTAGATAAACCTCTATAACCAATAAATTCATATCCTTTTATAAATCCTAATAAAAAACTATGGTCGTTTTTTCTTATAGGAAGAAAAGCTTCAATACAATGATCTGAAAAATATGAAAAATCATAAAATATAACTTGACCAAATCTCGCTCCTATAAGAGTTCCAAAAAAAGTACATATGAATAAAGGGTCCAAATATTTTTGATGTATATCATCTTTTTGATAAATATATTTCATTATATACCATCCTAATGAAAAAGAAACCACAAACATTAGACTATAAATATGAATTATAAAACCTTTCCACAAATTAAATTTTTGGATAGGATCCCAATTAATATATTCTAATTCTAATGTTTGCATGATTCATTAAATTTATTTTGTAGGATCATAACCGTATGGACCCCATGGATTACATTTTATAATTCTTTTTATACTTATGAAAATAGCCTTAAAAAGATTCCATTTTTTTAGTGATAAAATCATGTAACTTGAACAAGTTGGTATATATCTGCAATTATGCCCTATCCATGGAGATACCCCTATTTGATATAATATGATAATTTTTATGAATAAAATTTTTATAATTTTCATGCAAAATGATTTGTAATAAAATTTAAGGAAGAACCAGCTTTGAACCATTGAATTTGTTTTTCATTATAAGAATGATGAACTATAATTCTTTCTTTACGCCCATTTTTATGAATTAACTCTACTGCTATATTTTTATTAGGAGATATATTTTTTACATAAAAATGTAATACATCTTCTTCTTCAATTTTGTAATAATCATTGGGATTTGAAAAAGTTAAAGCTAAAATTCCTTGTTTTTTCAAATTAGTTTCGTGTATTCTAGAAAAAGATTTAACAAGAATTATACGAACTCCTAAAAAACGAGGTTCCATCGCAGCATGCTCTCTTGAAGAGCCTTCCCCATAATTATCTTCTCCAACAATCAAAGTTTGTATATTTTTTGATTTATAAAATTTTAATACATCATAAACCGTACCATAATTTCCTTTTATAATATTTTTTATTTTATTTTTTTCATGATTGAAAGCATTTACAGCTCCCATTAGTAAATTTTCAGAAATCTTTTCAAGATGACCTCTGTATTTTAACCATGGGCCTGCCATTGATATATGATCTGTAGTACATTTTCCTTTAGTTTTAATCAAAAGTCTAATATTTAGAATATTATTTCCATTCCATGCTAAAAATGGGGATAAAATCTGTAACCTTTTAGAATTTTTTTCTATGATCACAGATAAATTTTTTCTATTTTTTTTTGAAAGATTTTCATATCCTAATTCTTCTATATTAAAATTTTTAGCAGGAATTTCCATTGATTTAGGTTCTTCGAATTTTACATATTCACCTATTTCATTTTTCAACATATCCTTTCTAGGATCAAATGTCAAATCTCCAGAAAAAACTAAGGCAGTGACAATTTCTGGAGAAGCGATAAAAGCATGTGTTTTTGGATTTCCATCATTGCGAGATGAAAAATTTCTATTAAAAGTATGAATAATTGTATTTTTTACGTTTTTTTTATTTCCTTTTCTATCCCATTGTCCAATACAGGGGCCACAAGCATTAGAAAAAATTTTACCTCCAATATCTTTAAAAATAGATAAAAATCCTTCTTGCTTCATAAAAAAAGAAACTTTTTTCGATCCCGGAGATACCATATATTCTGAATTAATTTTCAATTTTTTCTTTTTTGCTTGTTTAATTATTGATATAGCCTTTGATAAATCTTCATAAGAAGAATTTGTACAAGAACCAATTAATCCAATTTCTATTTTTGTTGGCCAATTATTTTTAGCGGCTTCTTCTTTCATTTTAGAAATAGGAGTTGCTTTATCTGGAGTAAAAGGTCCATTAATATGGGGCTCTAAAACATTTAAATCTATTTTTATTACTTTATCATAATAATAATATGGATTTTGATAAACTTCTGGATCTGCTTTTAAAAAATATTTTATTTTTTCTGCCATCATAGAGACCTGATTTCTTCCATTTTTATTCAAAAAATTTTTCATTTTTATGTCATAGGGAAACAAAGATGCCGTAGCTCCTATTTCTGCGCCCATATTACATATAGTAGCTTTTCCAACACAAGAAATACTATTAACCCCTTCTCCAAAATATTCAATAATATGATTTGTAGCTCCTGAAACTCCAATCATTCCAGACAATTTTAATATCACATCTTTAGGAGAAGTCCATCCATTAATTTTTCCTGTTAAATTTACTCCAATTATTTTAGGAAATTTCAATTCTAAAAGAGACCCGGACATAACTTCTGCGGCATCGGATCCTCCAATTCCTATCGCTAACATGCCTAGTCCTCCAGCATTAGGAGTATGAGAGTCTGTTCCTATAATCATTCCTCCAGGAAATGCATAATTTTCTAAAATAATTTGATGAATAATACCAGACCCAGGCCCCCAAAAGTCTATTCCATATTTATGAGATGCGGATCTTAAAAAATTATAAATTTCTTGATTTTCTTCTATAGAATTTTTTAAATCTAAATCGTTTCCATCTCTAGCATATATGAGATGATCACAATGAATGGAAGTAGGAACAAACGTTTTGTATTTTTTAGTTTGCATAAACTGTAGCAATGTCATTTGAGCTGTAGCATCTTGCATGACAATACGATCTGGAAAAAAATTCATGTAATATTTATCTCGAAAGTTTTTCGATTCAAAATTAGTTTCTATTTTTTTTATTTCATCACCTAAATGATAATACAAAATTTTTTCCGAATAAGTCATAGGAGAATCTATCACATTTCGAATTTTTTCAATTTTAGATAAAAAATTTGAATAAAAATTTCGAATCAGATTAAGATCAAAAATCATATATTATAATATACATAAATTATGTTTCGTTTAAAAAAACATTTATTTTTTTATAAAAATCCATGGGATTATCTATATGAATCCAGTGATCAGATTTTTTAACTGTCCAAATTTTAGATTTTGGAAACAACTTACGTATATAATTATAATCTTTATTAAGAATATAATTTGAATATTCTCCTCGCAAAAATAATGTTGGGCCATAATATAAACCATTTTTTATTTCTTTATGAATTAAAAAATCATAATTTTTTTCAATATTTAATAAAGAAAAAGAAAAACATAATTTTCCATTTTTTTTTCTTTGAATACATTTAGAAAAAAATGACCTGATTTTTATATCAAAAATCCATGTTTTTAAAAAAGAGTCTAGATCTCTTCTAGTGTTAATTATATTGAAATCTACTTTCTTTAAAATATGAATTAATTTTTTTTGATCTTGATCACTGTTAGTATAAGCTTTAGGACTAATATCTAAAACAATAACTTTTTTTGGAATAAAAGGATATTTTATGGAAAACTTTATAACGGCTCTTCCTCCCATAGAATGTCCTAATAATATAGGATCATTTAATTCATAATAATGAATATATTCTAATATATCTTTTGATATGAGATCATAATTCATTTTATCGGAAACAAAACTCTTTCCATGATTTCTAATATCTAATAGATGAATTTGATAAATTTTTGAAAATTCTTTTGCAAAAGAAATCCAATTATTTCCATTTCCAAATAAACCATGAAAAACTAAAATAGGAGACCCCATACCGTAAATTTTAGAATATAGTATCATTTTAATATTTGTTTACTTTATGAATTCTTTTCAAATAACTTTGTATTGTATTTTCTAGTCCCATATATATAGATTCGTTAATTAAAGCATGTCCAATCGATATCTCTGATATATTTGGTATTTTCTCAATTAAAAAAGAAATATTATCTAAATTTAAATCATGGCCAGCATTAATTAACATATGATTATTCACAATCATTTTTGCTGTATCAATATACGGATCAATGCAATTCCATTTTTTTCTTGCATATCCTATAGCAAAATATCCTGTATATAATTCTATTCTATCTGCTCCTGTTTTAGCTGCATATGAAACTAATTCTGGTTTTGGGTCTAAAAAAATGGAAGTACGAATTCCATAATTTTTTAATTTTCTAATTTTTTCAGTCAAAAAATCTTGATATAAAAAAGTATTCCATCCAGAATTTGATGTTATATCTTTTTCAGAATCAGGAACTAAAGTAACTTGCGATGGTTTTATATCTAATACTAATTTCATAAATTTTTCAGTAGGATTTCCTTCAATGTTTAATTCTGTTGTTATTACAGAACTTATATCATAAACATCCTTATATGTAATATGTCTTTCATCAGGACGTGGATGTATAGTTACTCCTTGACATCCAAATTTTTGAACATCTATTGCTACCTGCAAAACATTAGGTATATTCCCCCCTCTTGCATTTCTTAATGTAGCTATCTTATTTAAATTAACACTTAATCTTACCATTGTTTCAAAACTTCTTTTTTAGTTACTTGTGTTACTTCTAAACCAAATTCTTTAGATGCTGTTAATAAATGATCGAAAACGCTAGCCTGTATCTGTTCGTATTTAATAGATTCAGAAGTATTCGTGAAACAATATAATTCTATGGGTAGACCATAAGGAGTAGGTTCTAAATGTCGTACCATCAAAGTTTCTGATTGTGATATTTTTGGATGTTGATACAAGTATTCCAATGCATATTGACGAAAAAGTCCAATGTTTGTTAATCTTCTTCCATTAATATTTACACTAACATCAATATTTTTTTCCTTATTGAAAATATCTATTTCTTTTTGTTTTTGTTCTATATAATTTTTGATTAGATAAACATGTTGAAACTTCTTCAAATTATCTGAATTACAAAAATGAAAAGATTGTATATTAAATAAAATAGATCTTTTAATTCTACGTATGTTTTTTTGACGCATAAATTCAAAATTAATAACAGCTGTAGAAATTAAATCATAAGTAGGGACACTAGTAATAGTTTTATCAAAATTTTCTATTTTTGCGGAAGTTAAATTGATCTCAATAACTGTCCCTTCTATACTATATTTAGGAATTCTAATCCAGTCTCCTACTTTGATCATTTTTGTGGATGCCATTTGAACTCCTGAAACAAATCCAAGGATTGTATCTCTAAATACCAGTATCACAAAAGCTGTTATAGCACCTAAACTGGTTAAAATTGTAATAAGATCATTTTTTGTGAGAATCGCAATGATAACTAGAATACAAAATATGATAGATACTATTTTCAGTAGTTGTGAAAAAGAACGAACTGCTATTGTTTGATGATTATTTTCACTTGTAGCTATTCTCATGATAGAATTCACTACTCGAATTAAAAATTGTAAAACAATTAAAACAAATAATATATCAAATATTTTTTTTAAATAAATGATAATTGTATGATAATTTTTGAAAAATGGTTCAATTAATATTAAGCCAATAGATAGTGGAAAAAAATGGGCGAGACTATCAAAAACTTTGTTTTCATATAAAATGTTATCCCAAACAAAATGAGTCGAACTTACTATTCTTCTTCCTATAAAACGAACCCCTCTATTAAAAATAAATTCTAAAACTACTAGAAAAATAGTAAAAAATAACATTTTACCAATTATAACAAGAGTTATTGTCCCCCATTTTTTTAGATCTAAATTATGAACAATCTCATAAATTCCTTGAATTTGAAAGATAATTGTTCCTACTTTTTCAATAAAATTGCTTTTATAACACATAAGTTAAAATTCTTAACTATAAATCTTACTATAAAAAATTGAATAATTAACTGTATTTTGAGTTATTTTCAATAATTTATTCGGATTTTTATTTCTTATGTTTTGTAGATTGAATAATATAATAGATATTGATTTTTTTTTAGATATTTTTTAGATAAAAATTTTGACTCAATTTTTTAAAATTTTAGATTT